>JAZBPM010000435.1:0-3549 GCA_036351615.1 Desulfofustis sp. | reverse complement strand
GCGTGCGGCCGGTGGCCTCGATCACGATATCGGCGCCGGGCGCCACCGCAGCCCCGTCCACAACGGTTTTGATGCCGCGCCAGCCGGCCAGGGCCAACTTTTCCGGGTGATGCCCGACGATGGTCACTTCCGCCGCAACCGTGGCCAATACCCAGGCGCAGAGGATGCCCAACCTGCCGTCGCCGAGCACCACCACTCGTTCACCGCCGGTCAGCACGACCTGCTCAAGGATCTCGCAGGCCGCCGCCAGCGGCTCGGTGAGCACCGCCCGCCGGTCGGATATCGCCTCATCGACCGGGTGCAGGTTACCGATCGGCAGCGTGCAGAATTCGGCCATACAGCCATCCAGTCCGCTGATACCCAAGGTGACTCGCTGCGGACAATGGCGCCCCAGCCCTGCAGCGCACCAGCTGCAATCGCCGCAGGCCGCATTGATCTCGCCGACAACCCGTTTGCCCAGCAAGGACTGATCTTCACACTGCTCTACCCGGCCGACAAACTCATGACCGATAATGCCGCGAAATCCCCGGTAGCCGTCGACTATCTCCAGATCCGTTTGGCAGATACCGGCCAGCCGCACCCGGATCAGGGCCCAGCCTTGCCGCAGCTCAGGTGCGGGATAGTCGCTCACAAAATGCACCCCGTTGTCACAAACAATCGCTTTCATCTTCTCTCCGCCAAAACCGGCTCAAACCAGACCACATCTCAATCAACACAGCCCACCACGCAACGAGTAGAAACGAAACCTGGGAAAAGGTCAAGACATCGGCCGCGCCCTTCGGACAACGCTTTTTCCGAAGAATTTTTCGTGAATTGGCGTGACAGATCGTATAGGCTGAAATGATGAAAACAAACGACGACACCCCCCTCTCGCTGGCAATTCCGATAGAAACGGTGTTCATCCCGGTTGCCGCCACGTTTGCCGAGCAGGCGACGCGCGGGTTGGGCCTAGACCAGCGGGCCGCCACCGCAATGCGCCTGGCGACCGAAGAAGTAACGGCCTTTCTCTGCCGGATCGGCGCGCAGCGCCGCCGCGTCACGATCGAGTGCAGTGCCGGCAGTTATTTTGTCGAAGAAAAGATCACCATGCCGGTTGACCGCCTGCAGTTGCGCGCCTTCAACCTGGCGGCGCGGCTCGACTTTGAAAATGAAGCCGACCTCGACCAGATGGGCTTGCTGATCGCCTCACGGATGACCGACCGCTTCTGGATGCGCCGTTCGGAAAACGGTCACCTGGTCCTGTCCCTCGTCAAGGAATTCAGCTATCCGGAAATCGACATCGACACCGACACCGACATCAAGGTGCCGGGAGGCATCGATCGCTGGACTGTAAGCACCCCGGACAGCGCCCGAATCAAATGGTTTGCCCGCCTGGTAAACCGCTGCTATCCCCCCGATTTGTTTCCCGCCGAATTCCGTTTCCCCGGCAAGCTGGCGGACATGGCAAACGGCGGCGACTGCCAGGTCCTGACGGCGCTTGGACCTGCCGGCGAGCTGGCCGGAGGTATGGCCTGGCGCTGGATCGGCAGCAGGACCGTGGAGTTGTTCGGCCCCTATTGCTTCGCTGCGGGCGGCACGCCGGAATTGGCCAAGGACCTGCTGGAGACCTGCATCAACAGCGTGGCCCGCACACCGGCCCTGGCCATGATCTGCCGCCGGCCGACCGCCGAACTTCCGGACGGCTACCTGGAGCCACTGACCGACCCCATGCCGTCACGCGACGATACCGATCGAGCGGCGCCCCCCGGAACCGAGCCGGCCCGGTTCCGGCTACTCTACGAAGAGACCGGAGCCGTGGTCTGGGCGCATCCGGCGGTCCGTGATTTTCTGACGGAAACCTACCGACGTCTCTATATTCCTCGGGACATCCAGACCGCCGACCCCGACGACGGCGAATCCCGGGACCCTTTTTCGGTGCTCAGCTGCACCATCGACCGGTGCCTCAGCAGCGGCGTGCTGAGGCCGATCTGGCCCGGCGAGGACAGTGGCACCAACCTGGCCGCTCATCTGGAACTGTTGCGCGATGAGCAGATCCGCACCATCAGTCTGGAAATGGATCTCGGCCACGCCTGGCAGGCAATCTTCGTGCCCGGTCTGTTGGAACTCGGCTTTACGCCGACCATGGTTCTGCCGCACGCCGGCCACGGTGATCTGCTTATCTTCGAGCTGGAAGCATCGTAATGACCGGATCCGCAACAGGTTCACGGCCGGATCTCGAACACCTCGTGCCGGAGTATATCAAGGCCTTTCAGCCCTATATCCCGAGCAAGCCCGACGACGTCCTCTGCAAGATGCTCGGCTGCCAGCATCTCTATCGCCTGAACAACAACGAAAATCCGCTCGGCCCGCCTCCGGCCGCACAAAAGATCATCGCCGGCTACCCGCCACCTCGTGCAGCCATCTACCCGAGCGGTGACGCCTATCACCTGCGCTGCCGGCTGGCCGACCGGTTCGGGCTCCACCCCGACCAGTTCCTGGTCGGCAACGGCGCCAACGAGGTGATCTCTTTTGTCATCAAGGCCTTTTGCCAGGAAGGCGATAATATTGTCACCGCCGATCGGACCTTTGCCGTCTACGAGTGGGTGGCTCTCTTCTCCGGCTTCGGAGCGCACCTCGTGCCGCTGAAGGATTTCGGTTTCGACGACGAGGCGCTGCTCGAGCGGGTCGATGCCCGCACCAAGATCCTCTTTGTCTGCAACCCAAACAACCCCACCGGCACCTATTGGCCCGAGCAGCGCCTGCGCCGTTTTCTCGACCGGGTTGCCGGGCGGCAGATCGTCGTGATCGACGAGGCCTATGCCGAATTCGTCGAGCAGGCCGATTTCCCCGATGGCCTGCAGCTATTGGCCGATTATCCGAACCTGGTAATATTCAGGACGTTTTCCAAAATGTATGGTCTGGCCGGCCTGCGCATCGGTTACCTGGCCGGTTCCCGCGAGGTTGTCGACATTATCCGCCGGACCTGCGTGGTCTATTCGGTCAACGGGCTCGCCCAGGAGGCGGCACTCGCGGCACTCGCCGATCGCCACCATATTCCGGCCACCCGACAGCTGGTCGGCGAGGCAAAAGACGGACTGACTGCAGAGCTGGATAGTCTCGGCCTGAGCTACGTCAACGGAGAGGGGAACTTCATGATGGTCAAACTACCGATGAACGACGCGCTGGCCTATCGCCGTTTGATGGCCCACGGCGTGATGATCCGCAGTATGACCGGCTTTCGTTTTCCAAACTGGATCCGCATTTCCATCGCCGGCCCACAGGCAATGAGCGCCCTCTTCGAGGCTTTACAGAAGGTTCTCAGCAATGAACGATAATGACCGAACGGTGGCGATCGGCGAGTCGATGATTCGCCCGGACGCGCTGACCAAAGTGCGCGGCGAAGAACGGTTCGCTGTCGATCATTACCCGCCCGGCCTGCTCTGGGCCGGCGTCAAGCGTGCCGGCATCCCGCACGGCCATCTCCTCAGCGTCGTCACCGACGATGCCGCGAAAATCCCCGGGGTCTGCGCGGTACTGACCGCGGCGGACATCAACGGTTCCAATCGTCAG
>JAZBPM010000434.1:0-4467 GCA_036351615.1 Desulfofustis sp. | reverse complement strand
TAGATGCCGGTACCGACAATCCAGCCCCACTCATCGAATAATTTCACGAAGGATTGCTTCGCAACCGGTTCCTGCTCGCCTGGCTTCGGCCAACGATAGCGTACGAAACCTTCGCCTTCCCGCCGGGAAACACTCACCATCTCGCGAAACAGGTAGGTGCCGTCGGGATCCTTGTAATCGTCCATGTTTTTTCCGTCAAGAGCCGGATTAATCGGGTGCATCACCATGTTGACGTCGGTATCGATAATGAAAAAATAGTCATCGTTATTGGCTCCGAAGCGGAGTTTGCCGATCTGCTCCCGGGCTTCCCTCTTAAATCGCTGCTCGGCCAGTTCCAGATAGACCCCGGTGCCGATTACCCAGTCCCATGGTTCGAAAAGCCTGACATAGCTCAGCTTGGCTATCGGTTTCTCTTCCCCCGGCTTAGGCCAGAGATACGAGACAAAGCCATCGCCGTCACGACGGCAGAGATCGGCCATCTCGACAAATAATTTCTTTCCCTGCGGATCCTGATAACCAGTCAGATCCTGTCCGTCGAGGGCCGGATTGATCGGATGCATCACCATGGTCGGCTGCAGATCATTGATCCACAGGTAATTCGAGCCCTGATAACGCATATTTCTCACGATCTCCAGTGCACGATTCATCTGTTCTTCACGACTGAGTGACTGATCCCCGGAGATCGCTTCGATAGTGGAATAGGCAAGGTTGACGACAGCCTGCAATTCCTTCTCGTAGGCAGCAGCTACCTGCTCCGGATCGTGAGCGGCCCGATAGCGGTCGGCGAGGATTTCAAACGTGTTGCGTACCAAATCACGGAGTTTTTCATTTTTCTCTTTGGTCATTACCTCCTCGATCGTTGCCAGACTGTGCTCACCCTGGACCTGGAGCGATCTGACGCTGAGAAACATGGTCACCAGACCGAGAAGAATGAAAAATGGAATAGTCGTTGCCAGAATTTTCCCCCTGATCGACATAGAGCCTCCACAGCCGCGGCAAATAACCCCCGTTCAGCTTCCGGCCGCCGTTGCCGGAAACGTTCTTTCATTATCTCTTATAAAAAGCATAAGTGATCATGAAACATAAAGTCAAACCACATGCCCGATATCACCGGTCCATAATCGGCCTTATTGTCAAAACGGTAACCAAACACGAACTTCATCCGTTCCCGACGCAATCCTGACACGCAGGATCGATAATCCCCTCCTCTTTTATCTTTGCACGCGCTCGTCGCTCTGGTAACGTGCGGAGTTCAACGATACGGACCCTGTCAAGGAGCATCGTCCCGGTATGAAACGACTGAAACGAAAGACTAAGATCATCGCCACCCTTGGACCAAGCTGTTATCAGGAGCAGCATATTGGCGACCTGATCGAGGCCGGCATGGATGTCGCACGGATCAATCTGTCACACGGCAACCAGGAAAGTCATCGCCACTTTGTCGATACCGTCAAACACGCCAGAGAACGGCTGGGCACCTGGACGGCCATCCTGTTTGATACCCGGGGGCCGGAGATCAGAGTCGGCGAACTCGGGGACGGTGTACAGCTCAGCGAAAACGAATTGGTCGTTTTTTCTCACGAAATATCGAAATCAGGAGAAATTCCGGTTAGCTATGAACGGCTCCATGAGGATGTAGTGCCCGGCGTGATCATCCTACTCGACGACGGGAAACTGCAGGTGCGGGTCGAGCGAGTCGAGACCGCCCGGGTGATCGCCCGGGTCCTGGTCGGCGGCCTGCTGCTCTCCCGAAAACGGGTCAGCCTGCCCGATATCGCCGTCAACCTGCCGTCGATCACCGAGCAGGATCGACTGGACATCATAGACGGCGTCAGGCAGGACGTCGATCTGATCGCCGTCTCGTTCGTCCGCCGCGCCGACGATGTCCGAGCCGTGCGTGACGTGATCAGGGAGGCCGGCGGCCACCAGGCGGTGATCGCAAAAATCGAAAACCGTCAAGGGGTCGACAACCTGCCGGAAATCCTGGAGGAGGCTGACGGCCTGATGGTCGCCCGCGGCGATCTCGGCGTGGAGATGCCGGCCGAAGAGGTCCCGGTTATTCAGAAACGGATCATCAGGGAAGCGAACAAAGCCGGAAAACCGGTCATCACAGCCACGCAGATGCTCGAATCGATGATCGCCAGCCCGACCCCGACCCGGGCCGAGGCCAGCGATGTGACCAACGCTATCTTCGACGGCACCGACGCGGTGATGTTGTCCGGAGAAACGGCAGTCGGCAGATACCCTCGCGAGGCCGTCCACTTTCTGGCGCGCAACGCGCAGATCAGTGAAGCGGCTCTGGATTACGAGGCGATTCTCGCAGACGGTCTACGCCACCGCCGACCGGTGATCACCGATGCCATCTCCTATGCCTCCTGCGCCACCGCGGCCGACCTTTCCGCGGCGGCCATCATCACCGCCACCACCTCGGGCTCAACGGCACTTCGGGTGGCGCGCTATCGTCCGCAGACCCCGATCCTGGCTATCAGTCCGGAACCGACCAGCCTGCGTAAACTGCAATTGGTCCGGGGCGTGGTACCGCTGCCCTGTGCGCGAGCGGATTCGATGGACGGTCAGATCAGTCTGGTCGTACAGGCGGCAATTGACTCCGGGCTGGTAAAATGCTGCGACCTGGTGATCATCACCGCCGGTTTCCCGTTGCACACCAGCGGATCCACCAATATGCTGAAGGTCCATCACATCGAGGCTGACCGCTGCCCGAGCAAGTGACTCGCCATGCTTCGTATCAACGAAACCATCTCCATTCCGCTCAGCGAAGTAACCATCAGCCAAATCCGTTCATCCGGACCCGGCGGCCAGAACGTCAACAAAGTGGCCAACGGCGTGCATCTGCGCTTCAACATCAACGATTCATCCCTACCGGAGTCCTGTAAGCGACGACTGCTGGCCCGCAGTGATCGACGCATCAGCAGTGACGGGACCATTGTCATCAAGGCTCAGAGCTTCAGAAGTACGGAAAAGAACCGCGAAGACGCCCTGCAGCGACTGCAGATGCTGATCGGTGCGGCGTTGCGACGGGAAAAGAAACGGGTGCCGACCTCCCCCGGCAAGGGAGCACGGCAAAAACGACTGGCCGGCAAAGTGCATCGCGGCCGGCAAAAAGCCCTGCGCCGCAAGATCGGCATGGAAGAATAAGCCTGTCGTGCTGACCAGGACGTTTCGTCATATCGAGGGCATTGGCCACGCCACGGAACGGGGTCTCTGGAACCGCGGCATCAAGAGCTGGGATGAATTGCTCAGCGTTCCGACAATCGTTCCGCGAGTCGGCGCCGGCATCATCACGCAAACGCTTACGGAATCGATCGCCGCATTGGCCACCGATCCGTTGTTTTTCACCAGCAGGCTGGCCGGGGCTGAGGCCTGGCGGATTTTTCCGCACTTCCGCAGCCGGTGCGCCTATCTCGATATCGAGACCACCGGCCTGTCAGAGACCTGCGATATCACCACCATCGCCCTCTATGACGGCGAGACTGTCCGAACCTATGTCAATGGTCTCAATCTCGATGGATTTCCCGCTGATCTCGACCGATATGCGGTCCTGGTCACCTATAACGGCCGCTGTTTTGACATTCCGATGATCGAGCGTTATTTCCGGATCAAAGTCCGCCAGGCACAGATCGACTTGCGTTACATCCTTGCTCGTCTCGGCTGTCGCGGGGGCTTGAAAGGCTGTGAGAGACAGCTGGGCATCAACCGTGGCGCCCTCGATGGCGTCGACGGTACCTTCGCCGTCACGTTATGGAGGGAATACGAACGGTACGACAACCAGGCCGCCCTGGAGACCTTACTCGCCTACAATATCGAAGACACGGTCAACCTGGAGCGACTCATAGTGGAAGCATACAACCGCTTTGTCGAGATGACGCCGTTTCCGGAAGAGGGTCGACTCCCCTTTCCGCCCCCGCCATTCATCCCGTATCAACCGGATCTTCAGATCATGGATCGGCTCCGGTAACGATAGTGCCGGTCAGTCTGTCTACAAGTCGATTTCCAGCCCTTCCCGGGCAAAAAAGACTTCCATGTCTCCATAGGCCCCGGGCCGGCAATAGGTCTCGGCCAACGCGTCGAGTTGGTCGTCGGTGCGATCAGGATCATGATGAAACAGGGCCAACCGCTTCACCCCGGCCCGCCCGGCGGCCGCCAGGGCCTGCTCGTAGGTTGAATGTCCCCAGCCGATTTTGCCGGCATACTCCTGCTCGGTGTACTGGGCGTCATGGATCAGCAGATCGGCACCGGCGAAAAACTGCTCGGCGATACGGTTCTGCTCTTCGGCGACCAGTTGTCCTTCGCAGGCCATCGCCTCATCGTAATCGGGATGCGCCGGATCGGTGATAAACAGATTGCGAAACGGCTCGGTATCGAAGGCCGTACAGACCGACCGGCCGCGCCAGTTGAGACGGTAGCCCATGCAGAGCAACGGGTGGTTGAGATAAGTGGCCGTCAGGG
>JAZBPM010000433.1:0-3580 GCA_036351615.1 Desulfofustis sp. | reverse complement strand
TGGCGTTCAAGCCCTTCTATGATGAAACCAAGGACAACCGGCGGACCATTCAGTACAAGATCCGCCGCGAAGCGGTGTTTGCGCCAGCCGACCATGGCATGCCGGTGCGCTCGTTCGGCCGGGTCTCGGACGACGACCGCCAGACCCGCGTCGACCTCCTCGCCGATGGCCGGCTGGTGGTGAACCAGGTGGTCATTGCCGAGACCCTGTTCGGCGATGCCGAGGAGGAAAAAATTTCGCAAATTCTCGAATTTGCGGCTCCCGGCGAGATGACCGCCCTGGCCCTCGACAACCAGGGGAGATTCCTCTACGCCGGCACCAGCGAGGGGATGCTGCTGCGCTGGAGCCTGGCCGAACCGGGTGAAGCCGAGCTGCTCGACGGCATCAAGGCCTTTGCCGACAACCGGTCCATCACCAGCCTCGACCTGGTGTTCGGCGATTACTCGCTGGCGGTTGGCGATGCCCAGGGCCAGGTCACGACCTGGTTTCCGGTCCGGGTCGTAGAAAACCAGGCCCGCAAGGTCCTGCAACGGATTCACACCCTGTCCAGGCATGACGGCGCCGTCGTCGAGATCAAGCCTTCGCTGCGCGACAAATCGGTGCTCAGCCTCGGCGCAAACGGTTTTCTCCACCTGGACCACATGACGAGCGAACGGCACCTGCTCAGGCTGGGCAACCACGTACCGCTCAGCCAGTATGCTTTTTCGACGCGCAGCGACGGGTTGATCGGCTACAACACGGAGTCCCGGGCCATTATCTGGAAGCTTGACAATCCGCACCCCGAGGTCAGCCTGCGCACCCTGTTCGGCAAGGTCTGGTACGAAGGCTATGATGAACCGACCTTCTCCTGGCAGTCATCCTCCGCCAGTGACGACTTCGAGCCGAAACTGAGCCTGACGCCGCTGATTTTCGGCACCCTGAAAGGGACCTTCTACGCCATGATCTTCGCCGTCCCGCTGGCTCTGTTCGGCGCCATCTACACCAGCCAGTTCTGTCGGCCGAGAATCCGGGAGATGATCAAACCGACCGTCGAGATCATGGCGGCGATCCCGACGGTCATCATCGGCTTCCTCGCCGCGCTCTGGCTGGCGCCGATCATCGAGAAATCGCTCGGCGAAGTTTTCCTGTCGGTGGTTTTCGTGCCGGTCGGATTAATGATCGCGATCATCATCTGGCAGGTCCTGCGCAAGATCGAAAGCCTGAAACGGATCGAACGCGGCTACGAATTCCTGGTGATTGCGCCGATCATCGTCATTTCGATCGCAATCGCCACGACCCTCGGCCCGCTCGCCGAAAACCTGCTGTTCGACGGTTACCTCAAACGCTGGCTGTTCACAGAAATGGGCACCCGCTACGATCCGAGAAACTGCATCGTCATCGCTTTCGCCATGGGGTTTGCGGTGATTCCGATCATCTTCACGATCGCCGAGGATTCGCTTTCGAACGTTCCGCCGGCACTCAGGGCGGCCTCGCTGGCCTGCGGGGCCAGCCGCTGGCAGACCGTCTGGCGGGTCATCCTGCCCTCCGCCAGCCCCGGCATCTTCGCCGGCACCATGATCGGCTTCGGCCGCGCCGTCGGCGAGACCATGATCGTGCTGATGGCCACCGGCAACACGGCGATCATGGACCTGAGCATTTTCAACGGCATGCGGCCGCTCTCCGCGAACATCGCGGTCGAGATCCCTGAAGCACCGCACGGCGGCACTCTCTACCGGACCTTGTTCCTGTCCGCGGTCATCCTGTTTGTGATGACCTTCGTTGTCAACACCGTGGCCGAGATTGTCCGCCAGAGGCTGCGCAAAAAATACGGACGGTTTTGATTATGAAGAAATTCTGGCGCATAGGCGAACCTTGCGTCTGGGCCTCCGGAGCGGCGCTGGCCGCTACCCTGATGATCGCCCTGACCCTGATCATCGTCGTCATGGTCAACGGGCTCGGCGTCTTCTGGCCATCCAACCTGCAGCAGCTGGAGCTGAAGGACGGCAGCAAATTGCTGGGAGAGCTGATCCAGCGTGAAGCAGTCTACGAGGGCGAGGGCTTTCGCCGCCAGTACAAGATCGGCAATCGCGACCTCTACGGCCTGGATTTCCGCTGGGTTGATGAAGACCGGATCGTCGCCGCCAGCGAACCCGATTCGGTCATCGCCCTGGAGCGGGAAGAGTACGGCAATTTCTTTGGCTTCCTCAAGTCCCTGCAGGTGGAAGAGCTGAAGCTGCCGGATACCGGCACGCCTTACGAAAATCTGCTGCTGGCCAATGAACGCATCCAGGAACAGAAGATTGCCGTCAGCGACCTGGATGACGAGATCTCCAAGGTCAGCTACGAAATGCAGCAGCTGCGACGAAAAATAATGGAGGCCGAATATGAGGGGCTTGCCAAGGATGCACCGCAGGTTCTTGAATACCAGCGCAAGCAGGCCATCCTGCAGGATGACTTCGCGCACCTGGTAGAAAAGCAGAATCAGCTTATGACCGAGATCCGGCGCAACAAGGCGATCTTTGTCGACGTCAATCATCAGGAGCGCGAAATTCCCCTGGTGGAGATCGTCAATATTTACCAGCCCAACGCCATGAGCATAATCGACAAGTCGCTGTTCTACCTCGGCAAGCTCAAGGAGCTTCTGCTCGGCGAACCACGGGAATCGAATACCGAGGGTGGTCTCTTCCCGGCGATCTTCGGCACGATCATGCTGATCTTCCTGATGAGTCTGTTCTCCTTCCCGATGGGCGTCATTGCGGCCATCTACCTGCGCGAGTACGCCAGGGAAGGCCACATCGTCCGCCTGGTACGCATCGCCGTGAATAACCTGGCCGGCATCCCGTCGATCGTCTACGGCATCTTCGGTCTCGGCTTCTTTGTCTACGGCATCGGCGGCACTATCGACCAGTTGTTTTTTCCCGAGACACTGCCAACCCCGACCTTCGGCACCGGCGGCATTTTATGGGCCAGCCTGACCCTGGCCCTGCTCACCGTCCCGGTCGTGATCGTCGCCACCGAGGAGGCCCTTGGTGCCATCCCGCGCGAAATCCGCGAGGGTTCGCTGGCGCTGGGCTCGACCAAGTTCCAGACCCTGGCCCGCATCCTGCTGCCGATGGCGTCACCCGGCATCATGACCGGCCTGATTCTGGCCATGGCCCGTGCCGCCGGCGAGGTCGCACCGCTGATGATCACCGGCGTGGTCAAGCTGGCCCCGAGCCTGCCGATCGACGGCAACTTCCCGTTCCTGCACCTGGACCGCAAGTTCATGCACCTCGGCTTTCATATCTACGACATCGGCTTCCAGTCGCCGAATGTCGAAGCGGCCAAGCCGATGGTGTTCGTAACCACCCTGCTGCTGGTCCTGATCGTTCTGAGCATGAGCAGCGTCGCGATCCACTTACGCAACAAGATGAAAAAGCGCTATACTTTTGGAACGTTCTGAGCGAGGTTTGTGATCAATGAACGAGACAGCCACCATTGAAATCCAGGACCCGATCATCGAGGTCGAAAACTTCGACTTCTATTACGGCGACAGCAAAGCCCTATTCGACATCAGCCTCGGTTTCCCGCGGCGGCAGGTGACCGCATTGATCGGCCCGTC
>JAZBPM010000432.1:0-3729 GCA_036351615.1 Desulfofustis sp. | reverse complement strand
GTCAAAGAGCAACCGGGGATAAAAATCTTGAAAAAGATTGATAGACGAGGTAAAAGAACTCTTTTGGGCTTTTTCGCCTTGGCAGATGACAAACCAGCGTCACGCCGTCAGCACGTCAATCGGTCTGATGGTGGCGACAGGAGATATCAGGAGAACGATCATGGCTAAAGTATGTGAAATTTGCGGCAAAGGGCCGGTTACCGGCAACAATGTTTCCCATGCCAACAATAAGACCCGACGGCGCTGGCTACCGAACCTGAAGCGAGTGCGCATGGTGACCGATAACGGCGGCGTTCGTCGAACCCGCGTGTGCACCCGTTGCATTCGTTCCGGTGCCGTTGTCAAACCCGCTGTCTGAACGGTGACTGGTTCCGCCGTTTCTGCATCGGTTGATGGCGGCGGTGTACCGGTGGTAATGGCTGTTTTTTCGAATCATTGAGGGGATCGATGTCTGACGAAGCCATGGAATTTCTCTCCTACGATGAGGCCCTGAAAATCGTGGCCGCCATTCAGGAGGAGGAAGATATCCACGATAAGAACCGCCGGGTCCTGACGGTCTACAACTACGATGACCGAGAGCTCTGCTGGTTTGATTTCGACGAAGTAATGGCAGCGGTCGGTGAAGTTCCGGCCGGTGAGCGAAAACAATCCGTTCAGGATTACATCCTGAAACACATTCCTACCTGGGCTCTGGAGATCTGATTCCCGTCCGCCAACGTTACCGGCCTGCGTCGAGCAGCCGAATCCGTACGGTGAGTTGTTGAGCCCTGTCGTTTTGTTTTAATCGTGTCCTTCTCTGCCTTTTTTCCCCTCGCTCACCCTGCTGTTTCCGCTCGTCACAGAGATGTCCGGCAGCACCGCTGCCGGTTTTTCCGCAGCGTATGCTGGTCCGATAGAAAGTGATTTTATCAGCAGAATCAGCAGCCACAGTGTTGCGATCGGGATAACGATTACCTGCAGGATAAAGAGCGATACATAGAGAGTGGTCAGTACCAGGAGTGCGTCGATGATTTCGTCGCCGCTTGCCGCGATGCGTCGATATATGTTTCGGGCGCTCTCCATCTTTTCTCTGGCAGAAGTGGTAAACGAGGAGATGATTCCGCTTTCCTCCGTTCCCTCGAAACCGCCGATGACTTGTTGCTGTGCGGCCAGCGTGGAGAGCTGCGTCTTAGCGGCAACCATGTCGTCTTTAAGCAGGGAGTGGTAGAGAGTATCGCTGACCAGTGAAGAGAGCGGCAGCAGAAGGCGCAAGACGATCAATACCGCACCGAGTTTCAGGAGCTGCCCGGCCAGTAGGATGCGTCGATCCCCTCTCAGCCAGAGCGGGATGATCAGCAGCAGGGCGACGAGCGCCAGGAGGACCGGCGGCGCCTGCTGGCCGATCTCCATGACCAGTTTCTGCAGGCCAAGGGAAACAAGGGCGGTAACCAAGACCAGCGACAGCCGTTCAGTCAGATCGTCGATCGGGTCGAGAATCTGGCCGGCAGCAATGCTCAGACCAACGCCGGCCGGAGAAACCTCCACCGCAGATTCCTTGAGCACCGAGATAACAGCATTGACGCCCCGCACCGTTGCATAGGCCAATGCCGCGTCGGTGGTCGTGTCGATGAAGTAACGGTCGGCCCGATCGTCGAGGTAGGGAATGGTGCGGTCGACCGCTCCGGAGAACAGCAGGGCGGCCAGACAGAGCAAGCCGGTGAGCAGTAGTTTCCTGGGCATGGTGGTCCGCGGTGGAAGGTGAACGTGCGCAGATCATACAACACCGCCGGAGAGATGGCAACGGCGACAAGAAGAACAGGGCGGTGAGGCGATGGCGCTTCCCGTAGCGCCCTCGGTCGGGGCGTTACGGGAAGCGCGCGTGGAGGGTTGTTGGTGGTCTTGAGAAGGGCCGCAGCTGCCTAGAATCGTCGCCCGCCGACCCAGTGCTGGTTGCGGTGTTTACCGCGGTCGCCGCGCATCTTTACCTGCCCGGCCGGTTCGGAAACCAGTTCCCAGCCGTTTTCGGTACGGCATACCGTGCCGTAGATTTTTTTCGCCCTGCCGTTTACTTCTCCGAGAATTTCCGCTTCACGGCAGCGTGGCTCACGACTGTAACGATCTTCGACGATCGGGTAGTAGTGATGATTCTCGGCGATGTACTTATTTTTGTAGACCACGTGCCGGGGCGGCGGGTAATGCTTGACGACCCTATGCTGACGATGAATGACCGGTGGCGGTGAGTGGTAGACGACCTGGCGGTGATAGCCGCCGCCTTTGTCGATTTCGTTGCCGATGACATAGCCGAGCAGACTGCCGACGGCCGTACCGATCAGCGTCGCCTCGGTGTTTCGGCCGATGGCCTGGCCGGCGATGGCGCCGCCGCCGGCGCCTAGGATCAGGCCGTTGATGCCGTTGTTGTGATCCGCCCGGGCGCTCAGTGCACCGGTAAGGGATACCATCAGGATGGTTGCTCCGAGAATGAGTTTTTTCATGACCGTCCTCCGTTGTTGGTTTGGCTGGTTGGTGCTGCTGTTGTCTTTTATGTAAGCTGTTTTTGGAGGAAGTGATAGCGGACATAGGGCGATGTCGGACCCGACATCGCCCGGCATCGGGCGTTTCTGGTGCCTTTTGGTGTTGCAGAAGAGGGCTGTCGGAGGCGCGTTGCCGGAAGCGGTCGTCTCTGGTATAACGCCTATGGCTGGGGCATGAGTAATGAAAATCGGTCTCGTGGGCGGATGGGCTGGCCGGTTCTGCCTCCGGCTGCTGCGCTGCGGCCTGATCGGCTGGCCTCCGAGGCCGGCAGACAGGCCATCCATGGCCTGACCGCCGACTGCGGACGTCCTGTCCGCAGCCCTACGGGCCTGATTCTCCAGCCCGCCGGGCCTTCGCGATGCAGCCTCCGGCAGAACCGACCAGCCCTGGGAAGATTGTCTAAAAGTTTGCGGGGGACAGGTTTTAACCTGTCCCCCGTTGGTAAAGAGAGGAGCAATGGATATTTTCCTGCAGGCCCTGATTTCCTATATGGTTATTGTCGACCCGGTCGGTGTCGCCCTGGTCTTTCATGCCCTGGCCGGTGACCGATCCAGGACCTATCGAAGGACCATGGCTGTCCGGGCCGTGCTGATCTCCTGCGGATTGGTGATATTTTTCGGCTTTTTCGGCCAGTGGTTGCTGGGTAAACTCGGCATTTCTCTCGATTCCTTCAAGATAGCCGGCGGCCTGTTGCTCTTCTACACGTCTTTCAGCATGGTGGTCGGCGCCGAATCGGTAGAGCAGCGCGATGACGCTGAGGTGCAGAGCGACATATCGGTGTTTCCGCTGTCCATCCCGCTGTTGGCCGGCCCCGGCTGTCTGACTCTGACGGTGTTGCTGTTCACCGGGGACGTGGGCGGAGTGAGTGATTATCTCTTTTTGCTGGCCGCGATCGCTGTTGTCTTCGGGCTGTCGTTGTTTTGTCTGTTGGCGGCCGGTTCGGTCTCACGGGTCCTGGGAGAAACAGGCAATAGTATCATGAAGCGGCTGCTCGGCGTGTTGCTTGCCGCGCTGTCGATTCAGTTCATCGCCGATGGGGTGCGGGGATTGCTCACTGCTGCGCTGTGATCTCTATCAGCGTGCCGGAGCCGGGCTGGCGGTAACGGATCAGGGCCTTGCAATCCGAAAGGCGCACCGCCTGGTTGGTGACCAGGCGCACTTGCACGGTACCCGGTCCGGTGTCCTTCAGCAACCACCTGACACTTCCTTTCTTCCGCT
>JAZBPM010000431.1:0-6619 GCA_036351615.1 Desulfofustis sp. | reverse complement strand
TTGATGATCGAGGCGACCAGGGTCAGCCCCTTTTCCTTGTGGGCATCAATCGAGGCCTGTACCTGGCGGATCATCTCCTCCGCCGTTTTCTTGCGACCAGACGAGATCAGGATCACCGGCGCCCCGAGATTAGCGGCGATGTCAGCGTTGATCTCAAGCTCGAAGGTGGTATCGTTGCCCCGATAGTCGGTCCCCTCGATGAGCACGAAGTCATAGTTATCTTCAAGCTTTTTGTATTTTTTCAGGATCAGGTCGTGGAGATCGTCTTCACGACCGGTATTGATCAACTGGTAGGCATCGCGAAGCGTACAGCCGTAACTGTCTTCGTAATTGATTTGCAGCTTGAAATGCCCGCTCACCAGCGCGATATCCGGATCTTCCTGTTTCCCGGTCGGATCGCTGATAATCGGCCGGAAGAAAGCGACCCGGTGCAGCTCTTTTTTGAGCATCTGCATGATGCCGAGCACGATGACCGATTTACCGCTACGCTCTTCGGTGGCGGTGATATACAGATTGTTTGGCATGGCAGGTGGTTCCTATAATCGGCTATCCGGAAACGGCCGGTCTGTAGCAGCAGTCCGCCGGCAAAAGCAGTTCCAGCGTAAGAGGATAGTCATAGATTCATAAACTGTCAGCGTATAGTTCGATGACATGCCGGACTTTGATGCCGCTCTGTCGATGGGACAGCAGATCGGTTATCTGCATCATGCAGGCCGGGCAGCTGGTGGCGACGGTTTGGGCCGTTGAAGCCTCGATGTGGTCGGCTTTACGGTCACCGATCTTCCTGGACATCTCGTAGTGAAAAAGGTTGAAGGTTCCACCGCAGCCACAGCAGACGCCGGCCTCCTGCATCTCGATAAACGGCGCGTGCGACGCTTTGATGATCGTCCGTGGTTGCACGGTGATACCGAGGCTGTTTTTCAGATGACAGGGATCGTGGTAGGTAACTCCCGCCGCCCCTTTCTCCGGCTGTTCGCCGGCTCCTGCATCGCAGCGATCAACGAGAAACTGGCTGATGTCCATCGTCTTATCGGCAATGACCTGAATCGCCTCGGCGGTAACCCGTCCCCCGTCATAGAGACGCGGCCAGAGTTCCTTGATCGTCGAAGTGCAGGAGGCGCACGGAGTCACCAGCGCATCGAAAGCAGCTCCGGCAAAGCGATCAATATTGATCTCGACGAGCCGGTTAAATCCCTGGCGATCCCCGCTTGACAACACCGGAATGCCGCAGCAGGCCTGGTTTTCCGGCAGGTACACACCGACGCCGTGATGCTTGAGCACTTTCAGGGTGGCATCACCGATGGCAGGATACATCTTGTCAACCACGCAGCCCGGAAAAAATGCGACGCGCAGCCCGCTCGATCCTGCTGCCGTGTCCAGGCTGGCAACACGTTTACGAAACGGGGTCGTAGCCAGCGAGTTGAAGTGCCGGTCAGCAATCAACGGCGCGTTGAATCGGGCACAGGAAGAGCCGAGCAGGTCGTCGACCTTTTTCGTGAACAGCCCCTGAAAACGCGAACCGATCGCCGTCAGCGCATTGAACAGTCGCGGATTGGCCAGCATGCCGCGAAAAATTGCCCGCTTGGCCGGGTGCAGGCCATAGTAGCCGGTCATGATAGCGCGGGCCTTCAGAAAAATATCGAGTACCTTGACCCCGCTCGGGCAATTGGCTTCACAGGTACCGCAGAGCAGACAGCGACTCAATGTAGCGTTGACTCCGTCGGCATCACGGAGCAACTCGTCGGCCAGGCAATCGAGCAGGGCCAGTTTGCCCCGAGTTACATCGACTTCTCTGCCGGTTTCGTTGAACACCGGGCAGACCGCCTGGCACATGCCGCAGCGCATGCAATTGACCAACTGATCGTCGAGTTCCTTGAATTGCTGAGCTAATTGGTGAATATCGGCCATCGTCTGGTCCTCGCCTTAGACCATCTTTCCGGGATTGAGAATATTCTTCGGGTCGACAGCCATCTTCAGCCGACGACTGTAGGCCAGCGTTCCGGCGCCTACTTCCCGTTCCAGAAAACGAGCCTTGGCGATGCCGATGCCATGTTCGCCGGACAAGGTTCCGTCCAATTGCACGGCCCGTTCGAAAATGGCGGTGATGGCCTGCTCGACCCGCTGCCATTCCACCTTGTCGCGGCGGTCCGTCAGGATGGTCGGGTGCAGGTTGCCGTCACCGGCATGCCCGAAGGTACCGATCGGCAGGTCATACTCTTTACTGATCTCGGTCAGCGCCTCGATCATCGCCGGAATCTTGGACCGCGGCACGGTGGCATCCTCAAGGACACATGACGGCTTGAGCTTGGCCAGGGCCGGCAGCGCATCCCGTCGGGCCTGCCAGATTGTGTCGCGCTCGGCGCTGTCGCGCGCCACGGTCAGATCTTCCGCCCCATTTTCCCGGCAGATCCGTTCGACCTGGACGGCCTCATCTTCAACCTGGCCGGGGTGACCGTCCACCTCGATGAGCAGCAGAGCTGCAGCTTCGGTGGGCAGGCCGGCCTTGCGGAAACTCTCGACGGTGCGAATCGTAAAATTATCCATCAGCTCCAATGTGGCCGGTACGATCTTGGCAGCGATAATCGCCGCCACCGTCTCCGAGGCGGCCTTGATCGTCCCGAAAACGGCCATCATTGAACGGGCTGCCCGAGGCGGTGGAATCAGCTTCAGGATAATCTTGCTGAACACCCCAAGCGTCCCCTCGGAGCCGACCATCAGACCGGGCAGATTGAGACCGGTCACGCACTTGACCGTTCTCGATCCGCCTTTGACCAGGGTGCCGTCCACGTCGAAAAACTCAATTCCCATCACATAGTCTTTGGTAACACCATATTTCAGACCGCGCAGCCCGCCGGCATTCTCGGCGACGTTGCCGCCGAGGGTAGAGACGGTCTGACTGCCGGGATCGGGGGGATAGAACAGCCCGCGAGATGCCACCTCGGCAGCCAATCGGGACGTGATCACACCCGGTTCCACGACGGCGTAGAGATCCTCTTCATTGATCTCCAGGATGCGATTGAGCCTGTTGGTCAGAACCACCACACCGCCGGGATGGGGAATGGTGCCGCCGGAAAGGTTGGTGCCGGCACCGCGCACCGTCAACGGCAAGCCGTTCTCGTTGCACAGTCGCACGATCCGGCCGAGAGCCTCGGTGGTCTGCGGCCGCACGACGTAGGCGGGAACTACCGGATCGAGCACCGCCGCATCATAGGAGTAGGCATGCAGGTCGGTTTCACCGGTCATGACTTCGTCATCACCGACAATTGCAGCAAACTCCCGACTCAAAGATTTTTTCGTATCGTGCGCCACGTGTTGCTCCTTTTCTCACAGATGGTGGTCGAGTAACCGAAAAAACATCAATCTGACATTGTACCACAAAATATCTATTTTGAGACCGATCATTATGTCGAAAATTCACTCTCTGCCGCGATATTTTCTGCCGTTTGCAGACAATTAGCCGAATCGAATAGATAAATGTCACGGGGGTTCAACCGGTCTCAGAACCCGGTCCGAACCTGTCCCGCCGGTGGCTGGCAAGAGCGTCGAATACTCTTGACTGCAGGTTGCCTGAGATGCTTATATCTCAATCGTGCTACCGCTTCACTGGCTTAAACAACAATCGTATCGGAAAAGGAGAGAGACATGCATAAGATCACCTTCACCTTCTGCTGCGCTGCGCTGCTGCTCATGTTCGGCACGCTGCCCTGTTCAGCCGAAAAAGTTCTGCGCTTGACCTTGCAGTTGCCGGAAAGTCACCACCTTGGAAAAAACGTTGCCGCCTTCGCCGACGAAGTAGCGCAGGCAACCGACGGCGAGATCAAAGTGGAGATCTACCCGTCCGCCCAACTCTACAAGGATAAAGAAGTACCGCAGGCGGTAGCTTCCGGCGCCGTCGAAATGGGCGTCGTGCCGCTGACCCAGTTTGCCGGCACCATTCCTGCCGTTGAACTGTTTTATGTGCCGTTTCTCTTCGCCAGCGAGGAATCGCTGCAGAAGGCGGTGCAGAAAGGCAGCCCGGTGCGACAGCCGATCGATGAAGCGGTGCTGCAGACCGGAGCCCGGATCCTCTGGTGGCAAGCCTACGGCGGAGCGGTCATCATCAACAATGACGACCCGATCCGCCTGCCTTCCGACCTGGCCGGCAAAAAAGTTCGGATCTTCAGCAAGACTCTCGGCTCTCTGGTCGAGGCTGCCGGTGGTGCCCCGACCGCGATTTCCGGCTCCGAACAATTCCTCGCCTACCAGCGCGGTACTGTCGATGTCGGCCTGACCGGCGTTACCGCGGTCAAAGAGCGCAAGATGTTCGAAGTCATGAACTCCCTGACCGCGACCAAAAGCATGGTCGACATCGAATTCGTCGTGTTGATCAACGAAAAGACATGGCAGGAACTGTCCGACGAGCATCGTCAGGTCCTGGAAACCGCGGCAGCCAAAGTGGAGCAACAGTTGCGCGACCAGATGAACCAACTGGAAGCCGATGCCTTTGCCTTTGTCAGCGATAAAATGAATATCATCGAGCTGACCGACGAAGAATTGCAGGAATGGCAGAAACTTGCCGAGCCGGTAATTGCCGACTATATCAAGAACGCCGGACCGCTTGGCCGGCAGCTGGTTGACGCAGCCCGTCAGCTTTAACAGCCAACCGGGACAGGAGACCGCTCGTCTCCTGTGCCGCCTCGCAGATCAATGCTCGCACCAATCGATAAAATCAGTGATGCAGCCGGCCGATTGGCCGGCTGGATGTTTTTTGTGATCGGCATCTTCATCGTATATGAAGTGGTCGCCCGCTATGTATTTCTCGCGCCGACCGTCTGGAGCGAGGAACTGTCACGCTTCCTGCAGATCTGGGCGACCTATCTGGCCGCCGCCCATGTCCTGAGAAAACGGCAGCTGATCGCCATCGATATCATCGTTCGTACCGGCGGGCCGAGACTGCGGCGCTGGTGCGAGTCACTGGCCCTGCTGGTGATCATCATCTTCTGCCTCGTTGCCGTCTATTTCGGCGCCGGGATCGCCATCGATTCGATCCGCATCGGTCGGGCCAGTTCGTCCATGCTGGCCGTGCCGTCCTGGCTGACCGAACTTGCCATCCCGGTCGGATTCGGTCTCCTGCTCCTGCAGGCCGTGGCAGAACTGATCAGGACGCTCGGTGGCAGCACCGATATTTCTGTTTCTCATCACTGATTACCCGCACATGATTGCCGCCCTGATTCTTCTTTCCCTGTTGCTGCTCCTGTTTATCCGGGTGCCGGTGGCCTTTGCCCTCGGCGGTCTTGGCCTGCTGCTGCTCTGGCTCAAAGACATCAGCGTCGTCATGGTACCGCAGGCCCTGTACAGTGCGGCCGACAGTTTCGTGCTGCTGGCCGTACCGCTCTTCCTGCTGATGTCAAATGTCCTGCTCAAGGGCGGTGTCGGCAAAGACCTGTTCAACGCCGTCCAGTCCTGGGTCGGTCATTTCCCGGGCGGACTCGGTATTGCGACAATTATCAGCTGCGCGTTGTTCTCAGCCATCTCCGGCTCATCGGTAGCCACGGCGGCAACGATTGCCACAGTGGCCATCCCGGAAATGATTCAACGCGGCTACAGCCGACCATTCGTCCTCGGTCTGCTCGCCGCCGGCGGCACTCTCGGCATTCTCATTCCACCGTCCATCCCGCTGATCCTCTATGGCGTCATCACCGAGGAATCGATCGTCAAATTGTTCATGGCCGGAGTCGGACCCGGCCTGCTGCTGACCGCGCTGTTCATTCTGTTCAGCATCGGTTATTCGCTGTTTGACAAAAACTATCAGCCGAGTCCCAAGGCTACCTGGACACAGCGCTGGCAAACCAGTTTTCGCGCGCTGCCGACGCTGCTGCTGGCAATCGTCGTCATCGGCGGCATCTACCTCGGCGTTTTTACCCCGACCGAATCCGCCGGCGTCGGCTTCGCGCTGGCATTGGTCATCGTGTTCGCGCTGCGCACCATGACCTGGCAGAAACTGAAGCTGGCCGTCTCGGAATCGATGGTCACCACGGTTACCATCTTTTTGATCATCGCCGGGGCCAAGCTTTTCGGCAAGGCTATCACCCTCTACCGCATTCCGCAGGAGATCTCGACGGCGATCACCACCAATATCAGCGAACCGGCCCTTTTCATCCTGGTGGTCTGCCTGGTACTGCTGGTCATCGGTTTCTTTCTCGAGTCGATTTCCATGCTGCTGATTATGGTTCCGGTCCTCTTTCCGGCCCTGAACGCGATGATGATCGATCCGATCTGGTTCGGCATCCTCTTTGTCGTGATGATCGAATGTGCACTGATTACCCCGCCGGTCGGCATGAATCTCTTCATTATCCAGGCGGTCGCCCAGGTCCCGCTGGCCGAAGTGCTCAGAGGGGTCTGGCCGTTCATGCTGATCATGTTCGGCACGGTTGTCGCGCTTTACCTGATGCCCGATATCGTTCTCTATATCCCGTTCAAGCTCTGAGGCGACCATGACATCTCCTGCCGCCGCGCTGCGCACCCTGCTCGCCAAACGAGAATTACTCGTCATGCCCTGTTGTCATGACGCCCTGTCGGCACGGCTCATCGAACGTGCCGGTTTTCCGGCGACCTTCATGAGCGGTTTTGCGGTATCCGC
>JAZBPM010000430.1:0-2395 GCA_036351615.1 Desulfofustis sp. | reverse complement strand
GTCGATCGATGCGGAGTTGATCACCCCGATCGCCATGGACACCGGACTGCGCTTTGCGATCCGTGAAGGCGGCCGTACGGTCGGCGCCGGCGTTATCAGTGAAATCATAGCCTAAGGTCACCTCCGATGATACCTACCGAGAAAATTCGTATACGACTCAAAGCATACGACCATAAGCTGCTCGACCAATCAACGCACGAGATCGTCGATACAGCGCGTCGTACCGGTTCCGCCGTGGTTGGACCGATTCCGCTGCCGACGTCGACCAAGAAATTCTGTATCCTTCGTTCACCGCACGTGGACAAGAAATCTCGGGAACAGTTCGAGATGAGAACCCACCGCCGGCTTCTCGATATCCTCGAACCGACCCAGCAGACTATCGATCTGTTGATGAAACTGGAACTCTCAGCCGGCGTAGACGTTGAGATCAAGCTTCCGTAATCAGCAGGAAACGTTAAGCACAGAGAAGCATCGGGTACGATTATGCCAAAGACTATGGGGATTTTGGGCAAAAAACTCGGGATGACCCGCATCTATAACGAGTTGGGAGTGGTCATTCCGGTGACGGTGATACAGGCCGGCCCCTGCACGGTTCTGCAGGTCAAGACGGCCGACAAGGAAGGCTACAACGCCATCCAGGTCGGCTTTGATCCGAAACGGCCGAATCGGGTAACCAAACCGGAAGCGGGACACTGCAAAGCGGCCGGAGCCGACGGGTTTTATCATATCCGCGAATTTCACGTGGACAACCCGGGTGACTACCAAGTAGGTCAGCAGCTCTCGCTGGACGATGTCGTCAAGATCGGCGATCTGGTCGATGTCCAGGGCAAAAGCAAGGGGCGCGGTTTCCAGGGTGTCGTCAAACGGTACGGCTTCAAAGGCGGCCGTGATACCCACGGTTCGATGTTTCACCGTGCTCCGGGATCCATCGGCTGCAGTGCCTGGCCGAGCCGGGTCATCAAGGGCAAGCGGTTGCCGGGACGCATGGGCAACGAGACGGTCCTGAAAAAGAGCCTCAAAGTAGTGGACGTTCGGCCGGAAGATCATGTTGTCCTGCTCAAGGGATCAGTGCCCGGAGCCAAAAATGGTCTGTTGAAGATATTTTCGAGATAAGGCAGCAGCGACCGGCTCAAGGAGAAGATAATGTCGACGGTAGAAGTAAAAAATATCAAGAACGAAAAGGTTGGCGAGATCGAGTTGAACGACCAGATCTTCAATCGTGAGGTCAAGCCATATCTGCTCCACGATGTGGTTCGTCAGCAACGCGCCGCCAAGCGTGCCGGTACCGCCAGTACCAAAGGACGCGGTGAAGTGAAAGGGAGCAGTGCCAAACCGTGGCGCCAGAAAGGCACCGGGCGCGCCCGGGCCGGCAACAAGCGGTCGCCGCTGTGGCGCGGCGGTGGTGTCGTCTTCGGTCCGAAACCGCGTGATTTCAACTTTAAACTCAACCGCAAGGTGCGGCAGCAGGCCATAGCGATGGCGATTTCTGCCCGCCTCCAGGAAGGTAATCTGGTCGTGCTCGACGATTTTACCATGGAAGCGATTAAGACCAAGGATTTCGTGACGATTATGGACGTGCTGCAGCTCAATAACGCCCTGATCGTTATTGACGGCGACAACGAGGTCCTTAGCAAATCGTCACGCAATGTGCCGGGCTACAAGGTTATGAAAACCGAGGGGCTGAACGTATACGATATTCTCCTGCACGAGAAGTTGGTGCTCCTGCAGCCCGCCATCCCGAGCCTGGAAGAGAGGTTTACGGCATGAAAAACATGTACAGTGTCCTGCAGGGGCCATGTCTGACGGAAAAGGCCAACCTGCAGCAGGAAATGGGCAACAAGGTCGTGTTCAAGGTACATCCCGACGCCAATAAGATCGAGATCAGGAAAGCCGTCGAGAGCATGTTCAAGGTGAAGGTCCGGGACGTAAAAACTGTCTCCATGCCCGGCAAGCAGAAACGGGTCGGCAAGCATTTCGGCCGTACCCAGGACTGGAAAAAAGCCTACGTCACCTTGGCCGAGGGCGAGATCAACTTTGTTGACGAACTGTAGTCAGGACGCTTCGCCGAAACATGCGGCGATCGTTGAAACGAGCTAGCCAACGCAAATATGATGGAGCGATTGGGAAATCATGGCAATAAAGACTTATAAACCAACATCAGCCGGCAAGCGACACCACGTGTCGACCAGGAATCCGGATCTGTCGAACAGCGAGCCTGAGCGAAGCCTGGTGGTGAGCCTGAATCGAAGTGGCGGACGTAACAATTACGGGCGGATTACCACGCGGCACCAGGGTGGCGGACACAAGCGAAAGTACCGGATCATCGACTTCAAACGCAACAAGACCGATATCGTTGCCAGGGTGGTGTCGATCGAGTACGACCCGAACCGTTCCG
>JAZBPM010000429.1:0-2562 GCA_036351615.1 Desulfofustis sp. | reverse complement strand
GCAAAGATCTTTGAACCCCTGCAGTTCGATCGGAGGTTTCCACCAGGGCCACTTTGCTCATTGTCTGATTCCTCCCAAATTATGGTGCGCTTATTTGCAGGTTACAAACGCACGCGGTTATTTGATCGATTTAATTTATCACACCGAAAAATATATAGTCTTTTTCAGAGCGGTTGAAAACAATATCAGCCCGGACCATTATCATAGCCTGATTCTGCTAGAAAATGGCTGATCCGCACCCGCATGGCCTCCAAGTCCCGGGGAGCGTACCAGAGAATGTCCTCGTCGGCACCGAACCATGTCAGTTGGCGCTTCGCATAGCGCCGGGTATCACGCTTCAAGGTCCGCGTGCACTCTTCCAGGCTGGTTCGACCCTGGATATAGTCCACCATATGACGGTAACCGATGGATTGCATCGATTTCAGCTCGGCGCTGAAACCGGCAGCCAGAAGCTGACGCACCTCCTGCTCCAGCCCGGCGGACAGCATGGCCTCGACGCGCCGGTCGATCCTGCCGTAAAGCGTCTCACGCTCCATCTGCAGACCGATTTTCAGGGCATCATAAGGCTCGTCCTTGAATTGATGTCCGGCATGACAGCTCGAAATCGATTCCCCGCTGGTTTCAATTGTTTCCAAAGCCCTCAAGATGCGAAACAGATCGTTGGGGTGCAGGCGTGCGGCCGCTGCAGGATCTACAGCCTTCAAGCGCCGGTAAAGGGTCGCGGGTCCCTGCTCGTCCGCTTCCGCCTGCAGGCGGGCACGCACAGCAGGATCGACGGCAGCGGTCTGAAAGAGGCCGTGCAGAAATGCCTTGATGTAAAGACCGGTGCCCCCCACCAGAAGCGGCAGCCGCCCCCCGGCAATAATTTCTGCAGCCGCTGCGCGCGCGGTCTGAACAAAAACAGCGGCGTCGAAAGGTTGATCCGGTTCGCGAATGTCGATCAGGTGGTGTCGGGCGGCCTGCTGTTCGGACGGGGTGGGTTTGGCCGTACCGATGTCCATACGGCGGTAGATCTGCATCGAATCGGCGTTGATGATTTCGGCCTTGAAGGCACCCGCCAGCCGCACCGCAACAGAAGTCTTACCGACACCGGTAGGACCGCAGATCACCACCACTTTCTGTTTGTTTTCGATAAGGCCCATGCGATCCATCCGGGTCGGGAAAAGTGCCGCGGTCACTGTCGGCCCGAATTATACGGCAACCCCGTAAAAAGCGCAAATCAACCACGCTCTGACCTCCTGGGCGGCGTCCACCGACCGTCGACCCATTCACAATTGTTTCGCACTTTAGCATATGCTATGGTTTTCGTGGGTGAATTGCCGGCCACGGCGCCTGCTTGGTTCCCTGGAGCCGCTTTGGTATGGGCCGGCCCCCGAGGACCGGGCCATTGATCTTGCGGATACAAAAGACAACACCACCAGCAATTGCGGCACACTGTTCCTTGCCCATACCATAAGGGGGTTCGACATGAAAATCGCCGTTGTCGGCGGCGGCAAGCGTTGCCTGGCGCTGTTGAAAATTATCGAACGACACCGCTTTCAAGAGGTGAGCCCGGAGGTCGTCGCAGTCGCGGATGTGGACGAAACCGCCCCTGGATATCAGGAGGCGGCCGCAAGGGGTCTGCACGTCACCAAAGACTACAATGATTTTTTCAGGCGCACCGACCTCGACCTGATTATCGAACTAACCGGCGATCTGGATGTCTTCAACGATATTCTCGACAAAAAAAAACGGAATGTGCGCGTTATTTCAGAAAAAACCGCTCAGCTTTTCTGGGAAATCGCCCGCGTATCCACTCTGCAGAAGAAGACGGATCAGGAGCTTCAGGAAACCCAGGCCATCTATCGGGCCGTCATGAACCAACTGATTCAGGAAGATGTCATGGTGATCGCCTACGACTACCGTATCATCGATATCAACGACAACCTTTTGCAGCGACTGGGCCTTGCTCGCGAGGAAGTCATCGGGCGGTACTGCTATGAGATCACCCATCACCAGTCATCGCCCTGCTCCGGTGAGCAACACCCCTGCCCGCTGGTTCAAACCCTGGAGACCTCGAAGCACTCCCAAACCGTCCACGTCCATCTGGACAAGAATAAAAATGAACTCTACTATTCGATTTCAACGTACCCGCTGATGGAGGACAAGGAGGTGATCGGAGCCATTGAAATATCACGGGACATCACAGCGGATATCAACCGTGAGAAGGCGATGATGCAGCAAGAAAAGCTTGTCTCCATTGGCCGCCTGTCCGCCGGCGTGGCCCATGAAATCAACAACCCCCTGACGACTATTTTGACGACCGCCATGCTGATCCAGGAGGACCTGGCCGGGGACGATCCCACTTATCAGGAGCTGGAAACGGTGGTCAAAGAAACCCTGCGCTGCCGGGAAATCGTCACCAACCTGCTCGAATTCGCGCGCCAGACCAAACCGAGCAAAGGACGGCAAAATATCAACGACATCGTCCACGAAAGCGTCGTCCTGACCCGGAAACAGGCCGTATTCAAAGATGTCCATCTTTCGCAGCGACTGGATCAGTCCGTACCGCCGATCCATGTG
>JAZBPM010000428.1:0-7620 GCA_036351615.1 Desulfofustis sp. | reverse complement strand
GTTCCACCGCATCGGCTGTTTTCAAGATACCGGTCACTGTTTCGGCAAACCTGTGATAAGGAAGTCCCAAAGCAATTTCGTCTGGCTTCCATTTGGCGAGGTGCCTCGTCCCTGAACAAAGCATGGAGAGATTGAGTTGATCCGCTTCTAATGGGTAGGAGGTGCACTCAACACAAATAGCCTGATTCCCGGCTATCTTAAAGATCGGCTGGGATCCAAAGCTGTAGGTATATCCTTGTATAATGCGCATAGCATTGCGCGCATCGGTTGCCAATATCACCACATCCGGAGGTTCGTTTTCGTATTTCTCAAGCGGCTGGGCCATGATGCCGTAGCAGCGTTTGCTGCAGGTAGTCATGCTGCCTGCCACCTGTCGACTGGTAGGCAGATCCTTATACAAACCAAAGCCATGGAAATGCTCGCCGGAGGTAAAAGCCTCGGTTGGAGCTAAAAATCCCAGGGTCCTGCTGCTGCCATTACAGCCTGAAAATTCACCCGATAACTTGACGCTTCTGCCGTCCATTGCCGCTCTAATCACCACACAGTAGGCAATTTTCGCTTGTACTGCTCTTGCCTCCATTTTTTCAAAATCTTCAATGGTATAGGCAAGTTTAACACCAGCTATTCGGCGGCGCAGTGTCAGCAAGGCATACGTTTGGACTGCAAGTTCCCGGCAATGACGATTCATAATTTACTTTTTCTCTTCTGACGCTGGGGTGAACGGTGACACTTTTTTCACAAGGGATTGTTTTCATTGATCGCATCAAACTGCAGGGAGATGCCATTTTTTTTAAGCATATGTGCCAGTTCCCGGATGAAAACCCCTTGACCAGTGACTTCCTGAAAAGACTGAGGTTGCTCTCTATCGATCACTCCTCCGCAATATCCTTCACAGGTAAAATTGACACCACAACTGGGGCTGCCATCCACGCCGACGATAGCTTCAATGCGGTATCCGTTGTTGCTGTATTCAATAATTTGATCCACATAAGGTCTTAAAATTTCAACACAATGGCGTCGGTAGAAAGGAGTGTCGTACTGGTCCCTGGTCATCCCCCATCTTTTTAAGCCGAGATAGGTCATTTCCGGGCACGGTAGCTGAATTAGGCCAGCACCGGCGGTAAGATATTCGTTGACTACCGGTAGAAGTGCGCCTTGGTAAAAGGATAAGCCAAAAATTTTGGAATTTGAGTTCAATAGACAATGACACATCACCACTAATTTTTTGCTTCTCTTCACAGTAGACCTCCGGCAGGGGCACACCCCAATTCAGTCAAGCCGAGAGACATTGACATTTTCTCTTTGCAAAGCTGTCAGGACCACCCTAAAAAACAGCTTGTCACTATTACGAGACGAGCGCAGGACAAGTCAAATACATTGATCCAATTAGTTTTTTTTGATCTATCGAATATTCCGATGAAACGCATCGGGTCGTATCCTCAGGTCCTGTCCTGATGTCCACACGTGTCAGCAGTGCCGGGCTAAATAGCTGATCTTTGCCGACAGCTATCAGGGTATTACCCGACTGCTGGAGGCTGTTGGTGTGCTGGGAGTAATTAAGCTCTGTAAACCAGGGTGGTATTCCTGTATTGCATGTAGTTAGGTATAGAAAGTGACTTCTCGTCAAAAGACTCATTGATTTGTTCGAACTGGGCCAGCCGTTCAAGCACGGCCCGCTGTTTGCAGCTGTCTTCCCAGGCTTGCAGCATGCCGTCGCTGTGCTGTCCTACGGAGCGCAAGAAGTTCGTATCCTGAAATCCGTCCAGCGATAAGCGGTTACCAGGATCCACGCGAAAAAAAGTACGGACCAAAGCGGGGGAGGTGGTTTACAATGATAGTAGTGAAAGAGACGGGATCCGGGCGGCCCGGCGGCGCATGGCCGGGGCTGCCGAAATGATTTTGCCATGAAGACGAAAGTATGGACGACATCACCCATCTGACCGAGAGTCTCTTCGCCGACACACCGAAAGGACTGCTCTACCACTATACGACGCTCAGCGGATTGCTCGGTATCGTCAACAGCCGCACGCTGTGGGCCAGCGATATTCGTTATATGAATGATTCGGCGGAATTGAAACATGCCGCTGATTTGATTCGTGGCCAGGTGCATGAACGTATCTCGCGCAAACAGGGCCGGCCGGACCTGCTCGGTCGGTTTGTCGACTGGGTCAGCCACCGAATCACCAACGGCCACTTGCTGTTCGGCTCCTCGTTTCGTTCCCACGGCAACCTGCTCAGTCAATGGCGTGGCTATAGCCCGCACGGCAAGGGGGTCAGTCTCGGGTTTTCCGCGGAGTATATTCTGGAGTGCGCGGACAGCCAAGGGTTTCAGATCGGAAAATGCATCTACGAGCCGGCCCGCCAGAAACGCCTTATCGAACGAGTCCTCGACGCACTGGAGTCGCAGGTGGAAGAGCGGCTGAACGGTCAGGAAAGCCGTGAGCGGCTGCATGCTGTCTATGCCGATGTGTTTGATTACATCGAAACGGACTTGTTGCGCCTGGCGGCCATTCTCAAACATCCGTCATTCCGGGAGGAAAAGGAGTGGCGCATTGTTTCGCCGGTCTATACCAGCTATGATGACTGCACCATCCTGTTTCGCGAGGCCAATGCGGTGCTGGTCCCCTATATCGAATTCGATCTTGCCCCAGTCCGACAGACTCCGAAGCTCGAGCACGTGTTTGTCGGACCCTCCCCGAACAGCAACATCTCGATCAATTCGGTGCGCATGTTCCTCGCTCAGAGAGGTATTGATCCGGCGCGGGGAATCGATTATTGCCAGATCCCGTATCGCCTTCGTTAAACGTCCTGCTCGGCCGGGCCGCCATTATTCGTGATCATTGTCGTGCCTGGATTTCCGAACGTACGGCCGGCTTGAGGTGGGCAGTTGTGTCGTATGCCGGGATTGGTCTGGACGGACCGTAAGGGTGCTGCGCTCAGTCGATGGACCGGCGCGCCTTGATCGCTTTCGATCCCCGTGTCACCGTGGCAATGCCGACGCCCAACTCATCGGCGATACGCCGTTGCGGAACGCCGCGCTGAAGCATCTCGAAGATCTGCAGCCGGTTGGCAACTTCGGCCAGTTCGCTGTCGGTGAGCAGATCGCGCAACGCGTCTTCCATCGCTTCCGGCGTTTTCCGGGCAAGCAAATGATTGACTAAATGCGAAATGTATTTTACGGTGGCGTCCATGTACTAGCATGCTAGTACATGGACGCTGAAAGTCAACTCTTTTCTCCTGATGCCCGCGGCTTTGCCGCACTCAGGGAGCCAGACGTCGACCTGGGGGGCGAGCGTTTTTCATGTATCAGGACCTGCTGCAATACATCTTTTCCGGGCTGACCAGCGGGGCGATCTACGCCCTGATTGCGCTGGGATTCTGCGTCGTCAACAATACCATGGGAATCGTCAACTTCGTCCAGGTAGATTTCGTCTCGCTCGGCGGCATGTTGATGTTCTCGGCGTTGTTCGCGCTCGGTCTGCCGATGGTACCGGGTCTGCTGTTTGCCGTGGCCGGCGTGGCGGCGGTGGCGATGGTGGTGGAGCGGTTCGGTCTCCGTCCGGCCCGAACGGAGAACCATCTGGTTCTTATTTTCATCACCGTCGGCCTGTCGATCATCCTGCGCGGCATCATCAAGCTGGTCTGGGGCAAGAACCGGATGGCGGTGCCGCCGCTCACCCCCGACACCCCGGTCAACATCATGGGCGCTTCGGTGCTGCCGCAGGCGTTATGGATTCTGCTGTTGACCGTCATCGCCATCGCGCTGCTGATGTTTTTCTTCTACCGGACCTCGCTCGGCCTGTGCATGCGGGCGGTCGCCTGCAACCCGGCAGCCGCGGCGGTGGTCGGCATCCCGGCCGGACGGGTGCGGTTGACCAGCTACGCCATCGCCGGGGCGCTCGGCGGACTGGCCGGCGTATTGGTCACGCCGATCACAACACTGAGCTATGACGTCGGCGTGCTGCTTGGCCTGAAAGGCTTTGCAGCCGCCATCCTCGGCGGTTTCGGATCGTTTCCCGGCGCCATCATCGGCGGTTTGGGACTGGGACTTCTCGAGTCGCTGTCGGCCGGCTATATCTCCAGTGCCTACAAGGATGTCGTCGCCTTCGTCGTCCTGTTGCTGGTGCTCTGTGTCAGGCCGAACGGGCTGATGGGTAAATAACCGGATCATTCAACTACCATTAAAACGAATCGATATCTATGAAACAACCCGATATACAACTGGTCATGGGCAACGAGGCGATCGCCGGCGGGCTGCTGGAAGCCGGCTGCCAGGTCGTTGCCGCCTACCCGGGAACGCCTTCGACAGAGATCCTGCAAGCGGTCATCAACGAGCGTGCAACGAGCGGGGTGCCGCTCCACATCGAGTGGTCGGTCAACGAGAAGGTTGCCTTCGAGGTCGCCCTGGCTGCCAGCTATACCGGCAAGCGGTCGGCGGCGATCATGAAGCAGGTCGGTCTCAATGTCGCCGCCGACCCGTTCATGCGCACCGCCTATCTGGGCGTGCTCGGCGGCATGGTGACCATCGTCGCCGACGATCCCGGCCCGCATAGCTCCCAGACCGAGCAGGATACCCGCCTGTTCTGCCTGCAGGCCCGGGTGCCGGTCCTCGATCCGTCCAGCCCGGCTCAAGCCAAAGCGATGGTCGAGCCGGCCTTTGCCCTTTCCGAGAAGTACCAGCGCAACATCGTGCTGCGGCCGACCACCCGGATCTGCCATTCCCGCCAGAGCGTGACGGTCGGAGCAGTGCGGACGACCCATGCCGTGTCAACATTTACACCCGATCCGGGGCGCTGGTGCGCCACCCCGGCCTTTCTGCCCGGTCTGCACACCGGTCTTAACAAGGATCTTGCCGCCATCGCCGATGAGCCGGACTGGCAGCCGCGCCTGACGCCGGGCGACGGCAGCCGGCCGCGACAGGCGCTGGTTGCCTCGGGCATCGTCTATGCCCACCTGCTCGATCTGCTCGATGAACTGGATCTGGCCGGCACCATCGATCTCTACCAGGTGCTGATGCCGTATCCGCTCGCTCCGGCATTCATTGAAAAGCTTCGAGACGGCTACGACCGGGTGCTGGTGCTCGAGGAAACCTACCCGGTGATCGAGCTGCAGCTGGCCCATCCGGGTGGTGCCGGTAAACAGAGCGGGGCGGTGCCGCGGGTCGGAGAGTTGACTCCGGATCTGGTCCACGCGGTGCTTGCCGATTTTCTCGATCTGACACAACCGGCGCAGTCGCTGCCGGCCCAGCGGGGCCAACGACCGTCGCTGTGCCCCGGCTGCCCGCACCGGGCCGCCTTTTATGCGATCAAACAGACGTTTCCCGAGGGCATCTTCCCGTCCGATATCGGCTGCTATACCCTCGGCATGAACCTCGGCGCCGTGCATACCGTCCACTGCATGGGCGCCTGCATCAGCCAGGGTGCCGGTTTCTACCAGGCTTACCACCTTGACGGCGGCGAAGTGCCGACCATCGTCGTCACCATCGGCGACTCGACCTTCTTCCATGCCGGCATCCCGGCGCTGATAAATGCGGTGTTGCAGCAGGCTCGGATCATCGTCGTCATCCTCGACAACGCTACCACCGCAATGACCGGCGGCCAGCCGGTCCCGCATCTCGGGGTCGCCGCCGGCGGCCGGCCGACCAAGGCGATCGCCATCGAACCGTTGGTGCGCGCCGCCGGTGTCGAGCATCTCGAGGTCTGCGATCCCTACGACATGAGTGCCTTTACCCGGGCCCTGAAACAGGCCGACACTTACGCCCGCAGCGACGGCGGTTCGGTGGCGGTGGTCATTTCGCGGCGGACGTGCGTGATGGATCCGGTGGCCAAGAAGGCGCGCCGGCCAGCCACGGCAATCGTTAACGAGGAGTGTCTCGGTTGCGGCATCTGCGTCAGCGAATTCGAGTGCCCGGCGGTGTCGCTCAATGAGGAACTCGGCGTAGCGGTGATCGACCAGGACCGCTGCATCGGCTGCGGCGTCTGCATCGACGTCTGCCCGGCCCAGGCCATCGAGATCAAGGAGCAGTAAAGGAACTGTCATGAAACAACAGATTATTGTCAGCGGTATCGGTGGGCAAGGGGCGCTGTTTTTGACCAGAGTCATCGCCCAGGCGGCCGTCGATCTCGACATCCCGGTCCTGACTTCGGAAACACACGGTATGGCCCAGCGGGGCGGCACGGTCATCTCGACGATCAAGGTCGGCGATTTCGCCTCGCCGTTGATCCGAACCGGCCAGGCTGATGTCGGCTTGCTGCTCTGGGAGAGTAACCTGGCGGTCCATCGGCCACTGCTCAAGCCGGGCGGGGCGTTGCTGGTCAACGCCGAGACGGCCGGCGAGGGCGATCGGCTCGACGCCTCCGGTATCGCCCGCAAGCTCGGTAATGCGGTACTGTCGAACCTGGTGCTGCTCGGCCGGGCGGTTCGGACCGGGGTGCTGTTCTGCGACGAGCAGGCCTGCGTTGCAGCGATCAGGAAACTGGCCCCGGAGCGGTTCGTCGAGCAGAACCTGCAGGCCTTTTACGAGGGGCTGCACCGGTGAGTCCGATTCGTCGCGACAAGGCGCTTTACTTTCTCTTCCTGCACCGGACCGGTTTGTTCGTCGGGCTGTTGACCGCGGCGTTGATGCTTTTTCCGTTGCTCGAGGACAACCCCTATACCCTCGGCCTGACCAACCTGATCGCGATCAACACCATCGTCGTGCTCGGTCTCAACCTGTTTATCGGCTATGCCGGCCAAATCTCGCTCGGACATGCCGCGTTCTTCGCCCTCGGCGCCTACGGCTCGGCGGTCGCCACCGTGGCCGGTGGCCTGTCGCCGTGGCCGGCGATGCTGCTCGTTGCCGTGCTGGTCGGTCTGGTGGCGCTGGTCATCGGCATACCGGTGCTGCGCCTCACCGGTCACTACCTGGCGATGGCGACACTCGGCTTCAATTTTGTGATCCACACCGTGCTCCTCGAATGGGACGAGGTGACCGGCGGGCCGAGCGGATTTTCCGGCATCCCGCCCCTCGGCTGGGGAGATTTCCTGTTCGACAGCGAGGTCCGGCTCCACTATCTGCTCTGGGGGGCTGCGATGCTCTGCCTGCTGCTCAGCCTGAACCTGGTACGCAGCGGCGTCGGGCGCGGTCTGGCGGGCCTGGCGGGCGACGAGACGGCGGCGGCGTCGCTGGGCGTCGACACGAAACGGGCAAAGGTCAAGGTGTTCGTGCTGTCGGCGGTCTTCGCGTCTTTGGCCGGCAGCCTGTTCGCCCACTGTTACGGGTTTGTCAGCCCGGACTCGTTCGGTATCTTCACTTCGGCGGATCTGGTGATCATGGTTGTCGTCGGCGGCATGGGCTCGATCTGGGGTTCGCTGCTCGGGGCCGGGTTGATTACGCTGCTGCCGGAATGGGTCGACGTGTTCGCTACCTACAAGGACTTCGTGCACGGCGGTATCCTCGTGCTGGTGCTGATGTTCCTCCCCCAGGGGTTGGTCACCGGCATCGTCGATTTGGTTCGGGTGAAGATCGCCTTGCGGAGGCGCAAACATGCTGCGGCTTGATGGCGTCAGCCGGCTGTTCGGCGGCCTGCCGGCCCTCGATCGGGTCTCCTTCGACGTAGCCCGGGGCCGGGTCACCGCGCT
>JAZBPM010000427.1:0-7671 GCA_036351615.1 Desulfofustis sp. | reverse complement strand
TAATATGAAACTGCGCTATTTTTCCCACTCATCATTTCAGATTACCACCGCTGCCGGTCAGATCCTGCTCATCGATCCGTTTCTCGATGACAATCCGACCTCGCCGGTCGGATCCGACGAGGTAACCGCCGATTTCATCGTTCTGACCCATGCCCACGCCGACCATGTCGGCGATGCCTTCAAGATTGCGAAACGGTGCGATCCGTTGTTCATCTGCGTCCATGAGCTGGCCAATTATTGCAGCGACAAGGGTTTTCGCGCTCACAACATGCACATCGGCGGAGCGTACGAGTTTGAATTCGGGCGGCTCAAATTCACCATCGCCCACCATGGCTCGATGACCCCGGACAACACCTACGGCGGTCTGGCCGCCGGTGTCTTGCTGACCATCGATGGCAAGATCCTCTACCACACCGGTGATACCGGCCTGTTTTACGACATGAAACTGATCGGTGAAATGAACCAGGTCGACACGCTGTTGCTGCCGATCGGCGACAATTTTACGATGGGCATTGACGATGCGGTCAAAGCGGTGGAATTGATCAATCCACAGCTGGCGATCCCGATGCACTATAACACCTTCCCGGTGATTGCTGTGGACCCGGAGCTCTTTGTGCAGAAAGTCAAAGGGCTTGGGAAGAAGGCCCGGGTTATGGCCTACGGGGAAGAAATCGATCTTTAGCACCGCGGATCGGATAGCGGTAGAGCCCGTGCAGTGTCGCTCCGTCGGACACGGCCATTGCGGGCGGAGCGTCAGTGAACGAAAACGAGAAGACGACGAGTTCGACGTCCGGTCAGGGATTGCCACCCACGGCAGCTCTTTCCAGTCTGTGTCTCTGTGTCCTGTTTGGTGCCAATGCCGTTGCGATCAAGATCAGCCTCGGCGGGCTCGGTGTCTTTACATCGGCCGGACTGCGTTTCGGTGTGGCTGCGGCGACCATCTGGTGCTGGGCCCGACTGACCGGCAAACCGCTGTCCTTGAACAGAAAACAGCGGCTCCAGCTGGCACCGCTTGGGCTGATCTTTTTTGTCCAACTCTCGCTCTTTTATCTCGGTATCGACCGGACCACCGCATCGCACGGCACGCTGATCACCAACGCCCTGCCGTTTGTGGTCATGGTGCTGGCTCACGTCTTTCTTGTTGATGACAGGATCTCCTGGAGCAAGGTTGGCGGTCTGGTTCTGGGATTTACCGGTGTGGTGCTGCTCTTTATCGATTCCATCGGGTTGACCGCTGAAGTTGTCCAGGGGGATCTCCTGGTGCTGCTGGCTGTTGTTGTCTGGGGTAGCAATGCCGTTTATTCCAAACGGATTATTGCCGCTTTCCAGCCGCTGCAATTCACCGTCTACCCGATGCTGATGGCGGCGCCGCTGTTTTTGGTGTGTGGCGTGTTCGTCGATCCGGTTATGATCAAGCATTTCGATACAACCATTGCCGCCGCCCTTTTCTACCAGACCTTTGTCACTGCCGCTTTCGGCATGGTTGCCTGGAACACGCTGATCAAACGGTACGGAGCGACCGCCTTGCATGCGTTTGTCTTTGTCATGCCGATTTCCGGGGTTAGCTTAGGGGTGCTGCTTCTTGGCGAGCCATTGACGGTGAATCTGGTCGCCGCAATTATCTTCGTCTCGCTGGGACTGCTTGTGATTAATCGAAGACGTTCGCCATTATCGCGGTAGACCGGATAGGAGCCGGCCGCCGGTTAAGGTGAGATGGGAACGTCGTTTATTTGACGTTTACGCAAAATGTATTGCGATCGAGCATGTGCTCAGCTAAGCTCAAGGCGATTGTAACCCCATTAATCGGGTGTGCGTGCGACCGTTGTCGGGGCGGTAGGGCAGGTTGTCCTCGCTTCGACTTCGCATCACGCGTCGTATGGTTTGTCAACGAGATGAACAAGAAGAGGAGGAGAGGGTATGGGGCATGAAACATTGCAGGTTGGAGAGTGCTACGAGTATCCGTTGATCATCAAAAAACTGCTGACGACGGCGCTCACCTACGCCACCGACCAGGAAATCGTTTACCGGGATCGCTTCAGGTGCAGCTATCAACAGCTCAATGAGCGGATTCACCGGCTTGCCGGCGGCCTAGAGCGCCTCGGCATCCAGGCCGGTGATACGGTGGCGGTGTTTGACTATGACAGCAATCGCTACCTTGAGAGTTTTTTCGCCATTCCGATGATGGGCGCGGTGATGCAGATGGTCAACTGGCGATTGTCTGCCAACCAGCTTGAATACACCATCAATCATGCCGAGGCCCGACTGATCATCGTCAACTCCGACTTTTTGCCATTGCTGGCGCAGATCCGCGAGCGACTCACCTGGGTGGAGAAAATCGTTGTGATCATTGAAAACGAGCAGGTGGCGGAGAGCTCGCTCGAGATTTGCTGCGACTACGAACAATTGCTCGCGGACAGTGCCGACCATTATAATTTCCCCGATCTCGACGAGCATACCAAGGCGACGACGTTTTATACCACCGGAACTACCGGGGACCCGAAAGGGGTCCATTTCAGTCATCGGCAACTGGTGCTGCACACCCTGTCACTCGCCTTGGCCCTGGGCAGCTACGAGACCATCGGGCGGTTTCGCTCCGATGACGTTTATATGCCGCTTACGCCGATGTTTCATGTTCATGCCTGGGGACTTCCCTACGTCGCGACGATGCTCGCTACCAAGCAGGTCTACCCCGGCAAGTACGAACCGGAGATGCTGCTGCGGCTCATCGTCACGGAAGGGGTTACCGCTTCCCACTGCGTACCGACTATCCTGCAGATGCTGGTAACCAGTCCGGCCGCCCGCCAGGTAGACCTGTCGCGCTGGAAGGTCATTATCGGCGGCGCCAAGCTGTCCACCGGGCTGGCGGCGGCCGCGCAACAGCTCGGTATAGTCGTTTATACCGGTTACGGGATGTCGGAGACGTGTCCGGTGATCAGTCTGTCGACGCCGAAGACCTCGATGCTCGGCAGCCTCGACGACGATGCGCTGCTCAACCTGGTGGTCAAGACCGGCCTGCCCATTCCCCTGGTCGAGTTCGAGGTGGTCGATCTTGATGGTCAGCCGCTGCCGCACGATGGTCAGACGGTCGGCGAGATTGTTTTTCGGGCCCCCTGGTTGACCAGGGACTACTTCAAGTCGCCGGCCAAGACCCGGGAACTTTGGCGTGACGGTTGGCTGCACAGCGGTGATGTCGGGCATATCGACGCTGCCGGCTATCTGCAGGTAACCGATCGGATCAAAGACGTGATCAAGACCGGCGGAGAGTGGATTTCCTCGCTGGATCTCGAGAACTGTATCAGCCGTCATCCGGCCGTTCTGGAAGCGGCGGCGATCGGTGTCCCCGATGATAAATGGGGTGAGCGGCCGCTATTGATCGTCACGCTCAAGCCGGGCCAGGAGCAGGCGGTCGACAGTGATGGCTTGCAGGAGTTTATGGCCGATGCGGCGAAGCAGGGGGTGATTCCCCGTTATGCGGTGCCCGACAAGATACTGATTGTTACCGAATTGCCTAAAACCAGCGTCGGCAAACTGAACAAGCGGATGATGCGCCAGGAGTTCGGTTGATTCTGAAGCCCGATCTAAGCCAGCGGGGGGACAGGTTTTAACCTGTCCTCCGGCAACTATCACCTGATAAACTATTGTCCTGCTTGTTCCAATCGGCTAGGATTGGTGGTTGATTCACCGGCAGGGCGGTCACCGCTGTTTCAGTCTGACGCACCCTGCTTTCTGACGCCTGATGAGCGGCTCGAAACAACCAGCAGCACCGCCCGGAACCATGCATCTACCCAGGACGTTTTCCGCGATTCTCGTTTATAGCAGACCGGTACTGGTTTTCGGCGGCATGATCTGCGCCCTGTCGATCATGTGGCAGCAAAACCCGGTGGTCTATACCATCGGAGTCAGTCTGTTGCTGCTATCGATGACGTTCGATTTGGTGGACGGCTGGTTTGCCGCCCGCTTCCGTCCCGATGCGCCGTTGGCCCACCTGGCGGATCGCTTGCTTGACAAGCTGGTCTATTCCATCATATTTCCGGTCATTGCGGTTGGGATGATGTGGCGCCTGCTGGTGATGATGCCGGATTACAGCAAAGGCCAATTGCTGCACGCGATGTTCGTGCTGCTGCTCTGCGTGGTCGTCCTGATCCGCGATAATTTCGCCGCCTTCATGCGCGGTTTTGCCGTCCGCCAGGGGGTCGAGCCGTCTCTCAGCGAGTACAACCGGTTGCGCACCATGGTTGCCGCGCCGGTCAGCGCCCTGCTCTACGCCTACGCCTTCTACGTCCCGGAAGGACCTTCGTCCTGGTTATATACTCAATTTTCCTGGTTGGCCAATTTTCCCCTGCAGGGGCTCTTTTTTGTCGAGATCCTGTTTCTCGTTATCAATCTCGGCTCCATCGCAGGCTATTGCCGGAAATACGGGACGTTCTGCCTTGACGAACTGTGCCTGGGCGACCAGTTGTTGCGCCGCCGGATCCTTGCCGTCTTTCCCAACGCATTGACCGTGATGAATGCGCTGATGGGGTTGCTTGCCGTCTTTTTCGCCTACCAGGGTCGTATCCGTGAGGCGTACCTGATGATCATCGGAGCCGCCACTTTTGACAAGCTTGACGGTGCCCTTGCCCGGCGCCTGGGGCTTACCGAGCCGCTCCCGGAAGAGATGGCGGAACGCAGAGTCAATCTGGGCGGGTTGATGGACGATTTCGCCGACGCGGTGAGTTTCTGCATCGTGCCCGGCTGGATTTTTTATATCTGTTTGCGCGATCTGGCGCCGGCTAATTTCACCACGCTGCCGGTCGGCCTGGTCGCGATTTTTTATAGTGTGCTGGGCCTTGGCCGGCTGGTCTATTTTACCCTCGACAAACAGCCGATTCCCGGATTTTTCAAAGGCCTGCCGACGCCTGCCGGGGCCATGCTCGTGCTGGCGCCGCTGATCGTGTTCAGCCAGGCCGCCGCCGACAGCTCCCCCTGGCTGTCGTTCTGGGGGTATTTCTCGTTTGGCTTGATGATTTTTACGGCGCTGCTGATGAATTGCTATTTTATCCATTACCTGCATATGGGGCGCTACATGAGCCGCAATCCGTGGCTGACCCGCCTCGCTCTGGTCGCCCTGATGACCGTGGTAACACCCTGGTTCGGCCTGGTCTGCCTGGCCTTTATGGGTCTGTACGTCGTCTCGCCGCTGGTCACCTGGCGGATTGACCCGGCGGAGGCGGCCCGGGAGTCGCGCCACACGGATTCCTGAGCGGCATACCGGCGCTCACCTCCTGGTACAAACAACAACCGATTGGAGAATATCGATGGATCAATGCCCTTGCGGGTCGGCTCAGACCTATAGCGACTGCTGTGAACCCATCATTACGGGCAGTCAGACCGCGCAAACCGCAGAAGCTTTGATGCGGGCGCGTTACAGCGCCTATGTCCAGGGACAGGTGCAATTCATTTACCAGAGCACCTATCCCGACAAGCGGAGTGGCTATTCGGAGCAGGAGATTGAAGCATGGTCCCGAAACAGCGAATGGCAGGGATTGACGATCATCGCCACGGACCGGGGTGGGCCCGAAGATGAGACCGGAACCGTGGAATTTGTCGCCGCCTATACCGAAAAAGACCGGCCTGTCCGACACCACGAAATTGCCAGCTTCCGCCGTCATGAGGGGGGATGGTATTTCTATGACGGGCAGCCACCGCCGGCCCGACCGGTGGTACGGGACCGGCCCAAGGTGGGCCGTAACGAGCCCTGTCCCTGCGGCAGCGGGCTGAAGTACAAGAAGTGCTGCGGCCGCGGCTAGAGGCACGCAGGCACCGCGCGAGATTACCCGGTACCTGCCGCTGCCGGTGGGATGTGTTTACATGTTGCGGCGGTATTGTCCGCCTACTTCGTAGAGGGCGCCGGTGATTTGGCCGAGACTGCAATACCTGACGGTGTGCATCAACTCGGCGAACAGATTGCCGCCACTTAGGGCTACCTGTTTGAGGCGATCGAGGGCCTGCGGCGTCTCCTCCCTGTGGCGCTGCTGAAATGCGGCCAACCGGCGCAGTTGTTCCTTTTTGTCGTCGTCGGAGGCGCGGGACAATTCGAGGGTGGCGTTGAGCTGGTCGAAGTCCGCATCGGGATTGCGGAAGGTGTTGACCCCGATGATCGGATAGTCGCCGGCATGCTTGAGGCGCTCGTAGTACATCGATTCTTCCTGAATCCGGCTGCGCTGGTAGCCGGTCTCCATGGCCCCGAGCACGCCTCCCCGTTCGGTGATCCGGTCGAATTCCGCAAGTACCGCCTCCTCGACCAGGTCGGTCAGGTCCTCGATGATGAAGCTGCCCTGGTTCATGTTTTCGTTCTTGGCCAAGCCCCACTCCCTATTGATAATCAATTGGATGGCCAGTGCCCGGCGCACCGATTCCTGGCTCGGGGTGGTGATCGCTTCGTCGAAGGCGTTGGTGTGCAGGCTGTTGCAATTGTCGTAGATGGCGCAGAGTGCCTGCAGCGTGGTGCGGATATCGTTGAACTGGATCTCCTGGCTGTGCAGGGAGCGTCCCGAGGTCTGGATATGGTACTTGAGCCGCTGTGAGCCGGCGGCCGCTCCATATTTTTCGCGCATGGCCACCGCCCAGATGCGCCGCGCCACCCGGCCGATGACCGTGTACTCCGGATCCATACCGTTGGAGAAGAAAAAGGAGAGGTTCGGGGCGATCTGATCGATGTGCATGCCCCGGGCCAGATAATACTCGACATAGGTGAAGCCGTTGGACAGGGTCAGGGCCAGCTGGGTGATCGGATTGGCGCCAGCCTCGGCGATATGGTAGCCGGACACGGATACCGAGTAGAAGTTTCTGACCTTGTTTTCAATAAAGAATTCCTGGATATCGCCCATCATCTTCAACGCGAATTCGATCGAGAAGATGCAGGTGTTCTGCCCCTGGTCCTCTTTCAAGATATCCGCCTGCACCGTGCCCCGAACATTTCCCAGGACATCGGCACGGATTCGCTCATTTTCAGATTCATCGGGTTCGCGCCCCTGAGCGCTGCGGAAGGCCTCGATCTGCTGGTCGATGGCGGTGTTCATGAACATTGCCAGGATGATCGGTGCCGGGCCGTTGATGGTCATTGACACCGATGTGGTCGGACTGCACAGGTCGAATCCGTCATAGAGCAGTTTGACGTCGTCCAGGGTGCAGATACTGACCCCGGCCGTGCCGATCTTGCCATAGATATCGGGCCGTTCGGCGGGGTCCCAGCCGTACAGCGTGACCGAATCAAAGGCGGTGGACAGTCGCTTGGCCTCGTAGTTTTCCGATAATAATTTGAAACGTCGGTTGGTCTGGGCTGGTCCACCCTCGCCGGCGAACATCCGGGTCGGGTCTTCAGCGACCCGCTTGAGCGGGAAGACACCGCCGGTGTACGGGAAATAACCCGGCAAGTGCTCTGTGCGTAGCCAGCGGTAGATGTCGCCGGGGTCCTGAAAGCGGGGCAGGGAGATTTTCGGGATACGCGAGTGGCACAGGGACGTGGTGAACAACGGCACCCGCACTTCTTTGCCGCGGACCGTATAGACCAGCTCGTCGCCGGCATAGTCGGCGCTGATCTGCTGCCAGGCGGTGAGTAGTTCTTCGGTTTGCTTGTCGACGTCGCCGGAGAGTTCGTCTATTTTGCTCTGCAGTACGTTGAGGGCCGTT
>JAZBPM010000426.1:0-4146 GCA_036351615.1 Desulfofustis sp. | reverse complement strand
GTATCGATCGCCATGATCGGGGTGGGGATGGTGTTGAGGTTCTCGATCTTCTCGTCGGCGGCCTGCTTCTGCTTCATCTCCTCGGTGATGTCGAGTACATACTCGAGAGCGCCCTTGATATTGCCTTTGGCATCCTTGATCGGTGAGCCGGTGTACTTGATCGGGATGATGACGCCCTCGGCAGGCCGGGCGATGGTCTGCTCGGAAATGACCGAATCGGTCTTCATGGCCCGAGCGCAGGCGCACTTGTCGGTCTGGCAATGGGGCGTCTTGAACAACTCGAAGCATTTCTTGCCGACCACCTCGTCCGGGGTCGAGCCGACCACGGAGGCGGCCGCCGGGTTCATGAAGGTGACGCTGAAGTCGGTATCGATCGCCATGATCGGGGTGGGGATGGTGTTGAGGTTCTCGATTTTTTCGTCGGCGGCCTGCTTTTGCTTCATCTCCTCGGTGACGTCGAGGATGTATTCCAGGGCGCCCTTGATATTGCCCTTGGCGTCTTTGATCGGTGCGCCGGTATACTTGATTGGGATAATGACTCCGTCTGCGGGCCGGGCGATGGTCTGTTCGGAGATTACCGAATCGGTCTTCATGGCCCGGGCGCAGGCGCACCGGTCGGTCTTGCAGTGAGGCGTCTTGAACAGGTCGTAACACTTCTTGCCGAGCACCTCGTCGGGAGTCATGTCGACGACCCGGGCTCCGGCCGGATTCATGAAGGTTATGGTGAAGTTCTTGTCGATTTCCATGATCGGCGTCGGGATCACGTTCAGATCGGTCTGCATCTGCCGCAGCGAGGCCTGGGTGTTTTTCAGCTCGCTGACATCGCTCATCGTTACCAGCGTTCCGCTGCCTTTGCCGTTCATCGGTACCGCAGTGGAATGGTAATAGGTGAACTGGTTGCCGTTTTTGTGGACCACTTCCGCCTCGGCCGGCTTCTTGATCCGGGCGGCCTTGGCCACGGAACAGTCCTTGGTGCCGCAGAGATTCGACGGGCAGGCCTCCTCGCAGGTCATTTTGCCGATGACATCGGCCGGCTTGTGACCAAAGGTCTTCCAGAAACTGTCGTTGGCCCAGCTGATGACCCGGTCGTCGCCGACGATAAAACTGGGCAGACCGAGCAGGTTCAGACTGGAGGGGTCCATTTCGGGAGTCGCTTTTTTCGTTGTTTCCATGGCAGGTTCCTCGGTTGCGTGATTGTTATGAGAGATCGTTCAATTCTTCTTCAGGCAGCGTGTGATGTCGCGGTTCGACCTGCAGGTGGTTGCGAATCAGGTTGTGGGTGTTGACCACCAGCACGTGTTCCTTGAGGCCGTCCGGGGTGAGATACTCGATGAGCCGATCCAGCGTGTCTTTCCGATCGCTCAGTTGCTTGTTCAGCGACGGTGTCGAGTGATACTGTTCCTGCTTGTAGATGGTGACGATCTGGTCGACTTCCAGGGCCACGGTGGTGCCGTGACCGCTGCAGATGATCAGCTTGTCCGTGTCGCTGCCGTCTCGCTGTGGATAGTGGTAGAAACTGCGCAGGTTGACGACCGGTACCACTTCTCCGCGCAGGTTGATAACTCCGGTGCTGTAACCGCTGGCGCCGGGCACGCGCATCGATCCGTTGTTTTCGATGATCTCGCGGACATCCTTGAGTTCGATGGCATAATGCTTGCCGATGGCAAACACGAGGTAGCAGTTCTCGGTGATCAGGTGATGGCTGGTGTGTTGCCGTGTTCCTGACGCTTCGTCTATTCCGCCCCCGGTTTCTTTGTTCGTGCCGCTCCCGATCTTGGCCATGGACTTGATGCTGTCGATCTGGTCGCAGATCAGTCGGTGAATATCGAGTAGGATGATGTTTTCGCCGCTCGGTCGGGTGACCAGTCCTTTGACGTTTTCGTCACGGCCACTGGGAAAGGGTAGGATCTGGTCGGAAGCGATGGTGAGGATGTCCCGGATCTCGTCGACGATGATACCGATGGCACAGTCGTCCGAAGAGAGAATCAGTATCCGGGTATCTTCTGAGGCCATGGCCGGCGTCTCCATTTCGTCGGTCAGCAGCGAACGGGAGTTGAGAATCGGCACGGTCTTGCCGCGCAGCTCCAGGGCTCCCTCGATGACACCCGTCTGAAACATGGTGTCGATGTCGGCACAGAAGGTGATCTCCTGGGCGCATTCGACCGGTACGCCGTACTGCTGGCCGGCGCAGCTAAAGACTACGCAGCGCTGGTAGGTAACCGGTGGACCGGACTGGGACTGCTGTCGAGATTCGGTTGTTGACTCGTCGAGATCGGCAAGATCCTCGTTGAACAGGTGCTTGAGATCAAGCAGTTCAACGGCACGCCGGCCCTCGTCCAGTTTGATCAGCGAGGCGATGACCCGGTCGCTCGTTTGCAGGGCTTTACTAATCGGGGTGATCGCCGAGGTGTCGGCGCGAAACACCTCCCGGATGTCGTCGAAGAGCAGGCCAAAACGCTGATTGTGCAGCGCAACGACGGCCACTTTGGCGGCCTGGTCATAGTCGCTGCGTGCCAGGCCGAGCCGTTTTTTCAGGTTGATGACCGGTATGACATCGTTGCGCAGATGCATGATTCCTTCGAGAAAATCTATGCTGCCCGGCAGTTTTCTGATCGGCCCCTGGATGGCGGTGGCCTCGGCGACCTGTTCCGCTTTAAGCGCGATTTCCAGATCCTGCTCCCGGTCGAGGACAAAGGATGCGAACAGCTGTTCCTGCGACATAAACGTCACCTCCTGCGGTTAATGGGAAACGGCTCGAACCGGTTCGGGTTCGGCGTCTACCTGCTGGGCGATTCGGTTGACCACGGTCTCCAGGTCGCCGGCATTCTGCCTGGTCGTCGCGATATAGCGCGGGTTGAGCAGGTGATAACGGCGGCTGCCGTCATATACCTGGTCGCTGACGATCAGCACCAGACGATAGTGCGCCAGGGCCTGCCGGTGATCGATCAGGTTCTCGAGTTCCCGAAGGTCGGCGATATGAACGATGATCAGGTCGCCGCTGCGCAACGGTGCCCGTTTGGGCAGCGGGAACAGCGCACCGTACGGTAACCGTTCAACGGTCGACAGGACCGGTCGGGACCTGAGGGCCCACAGACAACGCTCGGCACAGTCCGGATAGGAGCAATCGTTCGGGCAGGCTGCACGGCGAGGGGAATAGAAGAAAACGTTCATGGGGCATCTCTGCTATCGTTTCAGGTGGTCCGTTTTTTTTTACAATTGTTGTTACGCTGTCCAGTATTAAGCAGTAATCGTGCCAGCACCGGGGGATTGTCTGTGACGGAAAAAGAGTCTAACAATTGCAGGGGGCCGGGAAGTTCTTCGGAAAGCAAAGAGGACGGCTCACCGGGAAGGTGGTGTCCAGAAAACAAGACCCGTCCACTTTTGTGGACAAGAGGGAGCGGCAGGTATCAGGAAAAGTTCAGGCCGTGTTTGCTGATCATCTGGTAGAGTCGCGAGCGCGACAGGCCGGAGAGGCGGCAGGCGGCGGAGATCTTGCCCCCCGAGGCGGCGCTGAGGCGCTGCAGATAGTCGATTTCGTACTGATCCTTAAATGAGCGCCACGGCGGCAGGCAGGACATGCTGATTGTGCCGGCCGACCGTTCCTGCTGGAAACCGGCCCGAACCTGCATGACCCGGAACGATTCGGGAAGGTGGATGGAGAAGCAGGTTGGTCCGAGCATCGGATTGGTAAAAACCTGCTCCATAACCTGCGAAAGCTCCCGGATATTGCCGGGCCAGTCGTGGGCGGCGAGGGTATCGAGGAAATCGGCACTGATGCCTTTGGTCTCGAGGCTGTAGCGTTGACAGAGGTCGTGCATGAAATAGCTGACCAGCTCGCGCAGGTCCTCTTTTCGCTCTTTTAATGGCGGCAATTCGATGGTCAACGCCTTCAGGCGAAACAGCAGGTCTTCTCTGAACGCGCCGGCGGCGACCAGTTCGTCGAGCTTCCTGTTGGTTGCCGCCACCAGGCGAAAATCACTGAATTGGTGGTGGTTTGAGCCGACCGGTCGATATTCGTGCTCCTGGAGCAGTCGCAGGAAGGTCTTCTGGGTGGCCGGGGGCAATTCGCCGACCTCGTCAAGGAACAGGGTGCCCCGGTGGGCATGTTTGACCAGACCGTCGTGGTCGCGGTCGGCGCTGGTAAAG
>JAZBPM010000425.1:0-20455 GCA_036351615.1 Desulfofustis sp. | reverse complement strand
GACCCTGCAGCTCAAAGGGGCCGGACCAACGCCTTATTCCCGTTCCGCAGACGGTCTTGCCGTACTCAGGTCATCGCTGCGCGAATTTCTCTGCAGCGAAGCGATGCACCACCTCGGCATCCCGACGACCCGGGCCCTGAGCCTGGTGACAACCGGTGAGCAGGTCCTGCGCGATATGTTTTACGACGGCCATCCCCGTCATGAGCCGGGGGCGGTGATCAGCCGACTGGCTCCTTCCTTTCTTCGTTTCGGAAATTTCGAAATCCACACCGCCAGCGGCGAGATCGAGCTGCTCAGACAACTGGTCGACTACTCTCTGGTAACCGACTTTGCCGAACTCTCCGCCACACCGGGGCGGGACGGATATCTAGCCTGGTTCAGCGAAATCTGTCGGCGCACCGGTGAGCTGGTCGTCCACTGGATGCGGGTCGGCTTCGTGCACGGGGTGCTCAATACCGACAACATGTCGATTCTCGGCCTGACCATCGACTACGGTCCTTACGGCTGGCTGGAAGACTACGACCCGTCCTGGACCCCGAATACTACTGATGCTCAGGGACGACGCTATTGTTACGGCAATCAGCCACAAATTGTCTTGTGGAATCTGGTGCAACTGGCCAACGCCATCTATCCGTTGATCAAGGAGTCGGAACCGCTGCAGGCGGCACTGGACCTCTACCGAAAAACATTCCAGCATGGCTGGCGCCAGGCGCTCGCCGACAAACTTGGGCTTACCGGCCGCGAAGATGGGGACGATAACCTGATGCAGCGCACTCTCGAACTGCTGGCGGAGCAGCATCTCGACATGACCATCTTTTTTCGCCGGCTCGCCGACCTGCCGGGAGACCCCTCGGTCCCGATCGATTTCCCCGCTTTTTTCGCCGATGCCTACTATCAGGACGCGTCCGGCGAGGCCGACCAGGCACCGCTCAATGACTGGCTGGCGGCCTACCGGAGCCGGGTCGGTACGGCGAACGGAGACGATCGGCAGCACCGCCGGGCGCTGATGAACCGGGTCAACCCGAAATACGTGTTTCGCAACTACCTGGCCCAATTGGCCATAGATCAGGCCGAACAGGGTGACCCGTCTATGATCGAGGAACTGCTCGAGGTATTGCGCCGGCCATACGATGAACAACCCGGCAAAGAGAAGTTTGCGCAGCGCCGTCCGGAATGGGCCCGTAACCGAGCGGGCTGCTCGATGCTTTCCTGCAGTTCCTGAGAGAGACTAACCGCACTCCAGGGAATCCTGAAAAATCAGGTAGTTCGTTCAAGATCGAGGCGCGCAAGAAAATTTTTCCGCAGACATATGCCGATATTCCGAGGATAAAATTTGATTGCACAACGATAAGATTGTGCGAAATGACAAGGTTTCAAGGTTCCCTACAGCAACAACGCCACCGAAAGCGCCCCGAAGGACAGCAGCGTCGAGATAACGATGGCCGCCGAGGCCAGCTCGGTATCGCTGTTGAGCTGAGAAGAAAGAACATAGATGGCGGTCGACGTCGGCAGGCAGAAAAAAATCATGCCGGTCTGAAAGGGCACGCCCTCCACCTGAAAGAGACGATACAGCAGGTAGCCGATCAACGGCAGCAGGCCGAGTTTACAGACAGCGGCCAGTAGCGACAGCGGCAGATGCCGATACACCCCCGTGAACGACAACCCGCCGCCGATCGAAATCAGTGCCAGTGGCAACGTTACCATCGACATCAATTGCAGAGAATTATTGATGAATTGAGGAAATTCGCCAACCAGCCGGGCGTAGACGATGCCCAGTATACAGCCGACGATCAACGGATTGGCGACGAGGGCCCGGGTCACGATGCGGGCCTTTTCACGCCCGCTTGCCTCCACCCCCGAATACCAGATCAACAGAGAGACGGCACAGACATTGATCAACGGGATGACAAGGGCGATCAGCACTCCGTAATACGCGATACCTTCCGCTCCGAGGCTGTTGAGGATCACCGCCACGCCGATATAGGTGTTGAACCGATAACAGCTCTGGGAAAAGGAGCCGGCCTGAAAGGGGGCGACCGGCAGGATTCTGATGAACAGCATGCTGATCAGAAACATGATGACCACCGCCAGCAGGGTAGTCCCGACAAACAGCCACTGGCTGCCGGTTCCCAATTGCGCGCTGCCTATCTTCCAAAACAGCATGAGCGGAAAGAAGATATAGTAGACCAACCGGTCGGCCGTCTTCAGGAAGTGATGATCGGTCAACTCCAGGCGACGCAGCAGGCCGCCCAGGAAGAGCAGAGAAAATATGGGAAACAGCGCGTTGAGAATAATCACGAGATGCCGTGTCCGATAAGGGTGTACTTCGACAGCAGCCGATGAACCAGGGTCGGCCGCCTCATTTGGAAAGGTATTGTACTATTTCGTTTTCAGGGAGAAAACATGATATTGCCAGCGCTGCAAAGGAAAATTCCCCCGGCTTCATTTCATTACACCCGGCGCTCATCGATATGGTACAATGCCCGCATAAGCAATCGGTTCGAAGCGTAATGTTCCGGGAACAAACGATGACCACCTCTCGCCAGCCCAGCATTGACAAACAACTCGAGGCCCTGCCGCCGCTGCCGTTGACCGTTTCCCAGGTCATGCAGGTCACGGCCGATCCGCTCAGTTCCGCCAACGACCTGATGAAAGCGATCCTCCCGGATCAGGCCATGTGCCTCACTATCTTGAAAATTGCCAACTCGGCCCTCTACGGCAGACCGAAAAAAGTCGCTTCCCTGGAAACAGCAATCGTCGTGCTCGGTTTTGATGAAATCCGCAATATCGTCCTGGGCAAGGCGGCCGTTGCCACCTTCCGGAATATCTTCAAGACCCGCCGCGCCGAGTTGGAACAGTTCTGGGATCACGCCTTTACATGCGGGCTGGCGGCCAGGATCGTCGCGGAGCACCTTGGCCTGCAAAGCGGTCAATTCTTCATCGCCGGGCTCTTGCACGATTTCGGCAAGCTGGCCATGCTGCTCGCCTTTGAAAACCGTTATGATCCCAACCGCTGGTTCACCGAAATCACCACGACCACGCAGCTGGAACGAGAAAGGGAATTGTTTTCAACGACCCATGCCGAAGTCGGCAGCAGGCTGCTGCATCACTGGCAGTTTCCCGACACGCTCATTTCCGCACTGCGCTATCACCACTCACCCGGGCGGGCCGGGAAGATGATCGGTTACGCCCTGGTCGTCCAACTCGCCGACTTCCTCGCCCATTGTTGCGCCCTTCCAGAACGTCCCGACGACCGTGCGCTTAAAGAACTTCTTGAACAGAACATTCCGGGATTTCTCGATAGCTGGCATGAACGGAACCTCCCCTGGGAAGAAATGACGCTGGAATACCTCTTCGCATGGCTCGCCGTAGACCGGAAACACGGCAGCTCCATCCTCGATATCCTTGCCTCTTCCTGACCGGTAGTCAGTCATCCGGCACCAGCGATCGACGCCGGAGCACGCACTCGTTTCCTTCGGGAAACCATCAATATGCCTGTTTGATCACGGCACAATCCCATACTGCGGACCATCATCGAACTCGATGATGTGTGGAAACCGATCGGATGCTCCTGGTCTGGCTCGGTGATACAACGGGCTGTCGGCGCTGACCCGGCCACCCATGTTGTAGGTGAACGTCGTCACCGCATCGTGACGCAGCCAGTATCCGGTAGAGACGGCTCCCCGCCGATTATAGGCGGAGTGGAAATGCACAAATTCCTCCTGCGGCTCCGGCCGTTGCTGCAACCAGTCAGACGGAGCATCGGCAAAAAAGATCGGCGTTATCCGTTGCTTGGTTTGCGGAATCTCGCCGGTTTCCGAAAGCGTCGTCAGCACTGCCTCACCCCTGAATAACAGGGAATCTTTCGGCATTTCGTCGGTATAAAAGCCGCGTTCGTTGAAACACAGGAATTCCAGGTGGCCAAGATCATCACCGACCCGCGGTTTGAAGTAATAGCCGACAAACGGTCCGAAGCTGAACTGCTGACCGTTGCTGACGACTTCGAGGCGGGAATAGTAACCACGCAGCATTGATCGTTGTTCCGCCCGGGTCCACTGACCTACGAGCACCACGGCAAGGAGCAGGCCCACCATGACAAGACAACGTTTAATCATCAGAAGACCTCCAGAATCGGCCGATCAACAGGACCCCGATGCCGAACAAAATGATCAGCAAGCCGAGCGCCACACCGGAATGCCCGACCCAGTCAGTGAGGGTCAATTGTCCCAGGTTGGTCGGCGAATAAAAAAGAGGGATCAATGTTTCGTGGAAGTGGGCAAAAACCGCTGTCCCCGCCAGACCGCCGAGAAGGGTAAATATGGCATCCATACGACCTTCTCCGACCGCCGCCCAGCAGGTTCCTGGACAATAGCCGGAAATCCCCCAGCCGATCCCGAAAATGATGCCCCCCAGGCCGGTGGCGACCAGGCTGGTCGGCAGCACCCTGGTGGTGCCGATACCCGATGCTTGCATGATAACCAGTCCGGTAGCGGAAAAGATGACTACCAGCAACATGAACTGGGGAATGAACCGCTCTTTCATCAGATGGGCCAAAGCCATCTTGTGCGGATTGGTCGCACCAACCCGCTGAATGACAAAACCGAAGGCGGTACCTGCAAATAGTCCCAACCATATATCAATCATGTCGGTCCCTCCTGGGGCTGTAAACGAGACGTGCCGTCAGCATGGACACGGCAAAGATGACGATGCCGAAATAGATGCCACTGATCGACAACTGAGTCGCCCCGGAGAGAAACAGGCCCAACGTACACCCACCAGCCAGACGGGCACCGAACAGGATCAAAAAGCCACCGAGAAAGGTGGCCGCGAACCGTCTCATGCGACTGGCTCCATAGCGTTGAACCCAGGCTTCCGGAACATCGGTGATTTTCTGTCTGAATGTTCGTCCGCCGATGAACCCGCCGATCGCCATGCCGAGTACAAATGCCATCAACCAGGAACCCGGTCCCGGCATCATCCGGTAGTGTTCCTTGCTCTCCGCATACTCCGGCAGAATCTCGAGGAAAAACCCCTTCAAGGTAGTCACGAAGCCACTCGATGATGCCGGCGGTCCGAATGTGGCGAAGATGAACAGCATGATCCCGGCCAAGGCGATAGCACCGGGCACTATTGGCCAGTAGGGGGCGTTGGTCTGGGTACTCATGATTTACCCTCCACAGGAAATGTAATCTTTCTTGGCAGGAGCGGCCGACTCTTTCTCCGCGGCGTTCTTGGGCTCCGGGGATGAACTGCCGGTATCGGTTGAACCGGTGCTGCCTGCCGTCTTTGTAATCTTCGGCAAGCTCTGGCCAGGCAGTTCATGCGGCTGTGTCTCAACAGGATAGTAGCGTTCCGGACTGCCCCAGCCGTACCAGGAGTTCTCGTAAACGATGACGTCCTCAAACCCCATCAACCGCAGTATGAAATAACTGAAGGAACTGCGCCGTGCCGAGTGACAATAGACAATGACCGCCTTTCCCGGATCAAGGCCCCGGTACATTTCAGCCAATGCCGTATAATCCTTGATAGCCAGGGTCTTATTATCGATCCAGTTCGTTTCATAATCGATATTGTAGGCACCGGGAATATGACCGGCTTTCAAAGGGCTGCCGTCAAGACCGGTATTGAGCGACTCGCCACGATATTCGGCGGGAGAGCGCACATCGAGAACCTGGTAGTATGGATCTCCAAGCCGTGAATAGATAAAGGCTTCATCGGTCAATCGACGGATATCTATCTCATCGGCAGGGGCCTGGTAAAGCAGCGGCTCCCGCTCAACAGGGCCGTTAGCGATCTCGCCGTCGCTGTCTCGCCAGGCGTCGATGCCACGCTCCAGAATAGCCTTTTGCTCATGTCCGAGCATATCGAGTACCCAAAACACATATGAGGCCGTCGCCCCGCCGTCACGAGCTACTGAATCATACAAAATTATGGTGTCATTACGGAATATCCCGTGCCGGCCGAGAATCTTTTGCGCTTCAACGCAGCCGACAAAGCGGCCGCCCATATTGATCGCCGAATTATCACGGCGAAATAATGTCCAGGGCATTCGTATCGCGCCGGGAATCATCTTGCCGTCATAATATTCGTCGGTCCTGACGTCGACAATGACCAGCGGTTCGGACTTCATCCGTTCCTGAAGCTGCGTTGCCGTCACGAGAAATTGATGATTCGGGTAGGTCGATGCAGCGGACTCCGCTTCTACCGAAGAAAACGACCAATAGACGCCAACCAGTAAGCCCAGGGCAATGAACAGAAAGCGAACGTGAAATGACGTTCCCATGATAACCTCCTTGAAAAGTTGGGCACGGTCCCGAGGCCGCTATAACGGAGACCGCGCAAGTCCTCAAGCGGGCCAGCTACGACGCCGTCGGATACTTGGCTTTCCCGAAGCTAACCACCGACGAAGCGAAACCAGGGAAGGCCTGCAGGAGGCACTACGATATCGAGAACTTGAGACGGCGGAAAAAACAGGAGCAGAAAAGCTCCCCAAGAGACGGTTTGTTCAATTTTCAAACGCCAGGAATCTTCAAAAGAAATTCTCGTGGCCGTGTTGTGACTCCTGCCGATCTTTCCGCATCCTGTAGTCGTTCACAACAACTATTATTGTACCAAAATATTTTTCCAATGCAAATGCTCCTCATTTTTCCCATCACCTCTTCTTTCTAGATGAGCACCGATCAGGGACCGAGCAGTTCGATAACGGCAGCATGCATGATTCGTTTTTCGTTATAGCTATAACTCGGAGGAGAAGACTGGCTCACAATCTGCTCCCTGCAATGTCAGGAAACCACGGTTGACAAATACGGACTATGATGCACTTTCTTTAAATAGGGCGGAACTTTGTGATCTCCAGTCGTAAAGGTGCTCAAAGTCGCCCTGGTCCGGTTTTAGCCGCCGGCAAGACCGGGGGAGCAGTCTGTATATTGTTCACAAACCATGGTGTAATACACTCGACAACCAATCAGAATCAGAGGGAGACTATGATTGATCACCAAACATTTATCACTCAGCTCGAAGCAGCAATTGAACGGTGGCATAAGGAAATCGTCAAATTCAAGGTTATTGCCGAAGCTGAAGAGGAGGAACCCGATGCCCAGATTGAATATTATCAGGTCATTGAAGAGATCGCTGCCAAGCAGGACGCGATCAAGGACAAACTCGAGCACCTGAAAACAGACGGGGCAACCGGATGGAATGAGACAGTCAAGGATGAGATCGAAACACTCAGTGCATCTTTGGAAGAAGCAATCGAATCGGCCAGACGAACGATCAATTGAACACGTTCCCTTCAAAAGGGGGTGACGATTGCTCATCACGTCATCACCCCCCCCGTCAGACGAAATTCCTCAGCGTCACCGGTCGAAAAACGTTCGCACCTTCTTTCGGTGACGGTTTTCCTGACACAAGGAGGAAGAAATGAAAGAGCTATCAGTTAATGATAAAATAGTAACTGTTGATGATGAAGGGTTCTTGGTCAACCGTGACGACTGGGACGAAGATGTCGCCCGTGCCATTGCCAAGCATCTGGACATTCCCGATCTTGACGAAGAACAAGTGGAAATCATCAGCTTCATGCGGTCCTATTACAACAAATTCCATGCGTTTCCGATCCTGCGCAACGTCTGCAAACAGGTCAAACAAACAGGAGCGTGCGTTAACAATGAGTTCGTCGACCCGATGAAGGCCTGGAAAATCGCCGGACTCCCCAAGCTTGATGGTATCCATTTCGTCACCGTAGACGGTGTCAACTACCTCCTTGAAGAATGCTGTTGACTCTTGTTGCTATCACCCCTTTCATTCCGATCGACGCCGTCAGCTAGAGGTAGCCTTCCTGCTTGTACCAGGCGGCTGTCCGGCGTAATCCTTCATCGAGACTGATCTGGGGGTGATAGCCAAGATCCCGTTTCGCCTTATCGATCGAAAACGCACGGTTCTGCCGATACCAGTCGACCCGGCGTGGGAAAATAGGCGGAGTTATTTTCAAGGGCGTGCACACCTTCTCACAGATATGGCCGACAATAATCACCGGCCATATCGGCAGATGGGGAATTTTCACCGAAACCCCAAGCGCGGCCGCCGTTTTTTTCACCAGCGTCTCAATTTCGACATACTTCTCGTCGGCAATCAAGTACGCCTCGCCATCTCCCCGGCCCGGCTCCTGGGCAAGGACATGGGCATCGATGAGGTGATCGATATAGAGCGGGTGGTACAGGGTCTTGCCGTTGCCGAACATCGGAAATAATCCTTTGTTGACTCGCTTGAAAATCATGAAAAACCGCTCCGGATCACCCGGGCCGTATATCGCGGCCGGCCGCAGGATGGTTGTGGCCATCCCTTTTTCCTGGTATTGCCTGACGATCGGTTCGGCTTCGTATTTAGTCTGCTGATAATAGTCGGCAGCGTTGATCGGGGCATTTTCATCCCCCGGTGGATGCTCTACATTGCCATGCACACCGCAGGTGCTGCAGTAGACGAACTTTTTGACCTTTTCCCGGAAGGCCGCCGCCAGCACGTTCTTGGTTCCTTCAACGTTGACGTCCCAATAATAGCTGTTCGGCACATTCAATTGCCGGAAGGCAGCTGCCAGGTGATGGACGATATCGACGCCTGCCATGCAGCGGTCGACGACCGCTTTATCCGTCACCGTGCCGATTACCACCTCGGCGCCCCAATCCCTGAGCTCCTGGGTCTTCAACCCCTCCTGAAAATCGAGAGCTATTACGTGGTGCCCGTCTTTCAAAAGACGACGAACCAGGGCCTTACCGGTAAATCCGGTGCCTCCGGTCACAAGAATTTTCATTATCTCCTCCTTAGCTGCCGTATTGAGGCTATTGCGGTAGACGATACCGTTTCGGCAGCACTATAGTCATTGTATTCCCGCTTCAAGTCAGGCTGTCGTAGAGCACGTGCAGTTGCCGGCCGACGGCATCCTGAGAATACTCGGCGGCCGCCCGCTCCCGACCGAGTGCCCCATAGATATGCCGCGCTCGTTCATCTGTCAATGCCAAATCCATCGCCGAAGCGAGGTCGGTCGCGCTCTTGCCGGCGGCAAAAAAACCGTGTTCGCCGAGAAAACGCCGATTGTTTTCCGACGAGAAACAGACCACCGGCAGCCCGCTGGCCATATAGTGCAGGATCTTGCCGCTCGCTTCGCCGGACTCCGAGTCTTTCGGGTCGACGGCGAGATCGGCAACCGCCAGCCACTCGGCCAATCGCCGGTACGGAACCTCCCCGGGCAGCACGACGCGAGGCGCGTTGTCCCAGCCCCGCAAGGACTGCTCCACGGCCTCCTTGGGGTAACCGACCAGAACGAAAGAGATCGCCGGATGCGACCGGGCCACCAACCGCATCGACTCGAGCAGCACGTCGATGCCCTTGCCGGGCAGGAGCGAACCGCTGTAGATGACGATGATGCCATCCGGCGACAGGTGCAACCGCTCTCGCTGCGTTCGTTTATCTAAAACGGTAAAAAAAGAAGCAGGCACAACGTCGCCGACCATCTCGATGTCCTTCTCGGCGACCAGCGCGGTGTTGACGATAAAGGCAAAGCTGGCCCGGGACGAACAGATGATCCGATCTGGCAGCCGCAAAATCAAGCGTTCAAGCCAGGAGAAAAATCGCAACAGCAGCGGCAGATGTCGAAACGTACCGTAAGCCCGCAACTCGCCCGACAAACTACCCTGAATATCCATGATCAGTGGGATACGACGCCAGAACAGTATCGTCTTGACGCACCAACCGATCAGACCGCCTTCGTGCAGATGACCGTGGATGATATCCGCATGTTCGCAGAGTACGACCCGGAGACAGAGGAAAAAGAGCAACACGTCGGCAAGCGGCTTAAACGGCGAGAAACCCGCCGTCGTTTTTCGATACCCCGGAATTGACCAGATCCTCCGGATATCAACATCGGCGACATCGCTTCCGAGTCCGTAGGTACAAACGATCACTCGTATCCCGGCCCGACGCAGCGCCTCGTATTCGTTCAGGATCCGGATATGGCAGCCGCGATTGGCAAAGAACGGCGTCGGCGCGATATGCACCACGACCCTGGCCCTGCCGTCCGGACCGTCTCCTGCCGTCCGGGGCTGCCGGACGACTTCTGTCTTGCCCCGTCTCGCCACGGTCAGTCGTCCAGATAGCGATACCGCTGTTCCACCAGATCCACCTCCTGCCGATACCGCTCTTCCGGCCAGCCAAGGATACCGCTCATAATCGCGAATACTTTTTGCAGCACCGCTTCGCCCGGGTGACCGATGGTGCCGAGCCCGGTCCGGGCGAAAACCACATCATCCATAGTGCAGGCCATTTCCTGCTGCACGGCCCAGGCGACCTCTCCGGCCAGCGTCTCCCGATCCTCCGCCAGCGGATCGAGAAAGCCGTCCGTCTCCCGACAGAAGGCGATGACCTGATCAACAGCACTACCATGGGATACGACCAGATGATGGACGGTCTCCGCCGGCAGCAGATCACGATAGCGCTCCTGTCGGTCGGCTATAAAGGTCTCCAGATCGTCGATGCGCCCCTCGCCGAGCGGCTCTGTGGCAGTACGGCAGCGCAATTCCGGCTTGTTCAGCTTGGCGACGACGATATCGACGGCCTGCTCGGCAATGGCCCGCGCCGTGGTATACTTGGCGCCGAGCACAGACACCATACCGGCCAGCCGGTCCTGGTGGGCATGATCGACAACCTGGTATTCTCCGGTTCCCTGATAGGTATCGGTCTTGATCTCGTCGCTGATCAGCGGGTAGAGTCCGGCAAACGCATAGTGAACATCGTCCCGCCGAAGCCCGACTCCCGGCATGATGGCATTGATATCCTGCAGGAAGTCACGGATATCCCGGCTCGTCACATGGACCTCATCAAGGGAGCCGGTAAATGGAACGTTGGTCGTGCCGATCAGTGAACAGCCGCGCCAGGGGATCAGAAAAATATGCCGGCCGCCACGGGTCACCAGACCTTCCGTCTTTTTGCCGCTGCTCAGCGCCAGGGCGAAACGCGGCTCGATTTGCCGGGTGACGAGATGAACACCCTTGGAAAAACCGGTCGGCTCCTTGCGCAGATGCGCACCTTTGAGCAACTTGTTGATTCCCGGTAAAAACGGGCCGGCAGCATTGACAACGATTCGGGCACGAACGGGAAATTCCTGTCCGGTGAGTTGATCGCGGCAGACAACGCCGGAGATCTGCTCGCCGTGTTGGATGAAATCGATCACCCGGACATAATTCGCCGCCACGGCACCGTGCTCGACAGCCGTCTTGACGAACGCCAGTGTCACCCGTTCCGAATTGTTCATATGGACTTCAAACAGGGTATGGGCCCCGTTCAAACCATCGATGGCCTGCAACAACGGCACCTGTTCACGGACCTGGCGCCGGGAATAGAGGCGGCCGAACTCGATGCGTTTAGCCGGATCTTTGATCAGCGCATTGAGGCCGAAGCACAACATTCGATAGAGATTCATCCCGGCCAACAGTGCCGCCTTACCTTTCATCAGACTGCCGCCGATCGTTGGAATCAGAAACGGCACGCACCTGGTGGCGTGCGGGGCAATCACTTGAAAATAGGTCCGCTCGCGCGCCGATTCTCTGACCTTTCCGAATTGCAGTTTCTGCAGATAGCGAATGCCGCCATGCAGAAGTTTCGAGGAAGCGGCCGAGGTGCTCACGCCGAAATCATCCTTCTCCACCAACGCGACCCGCAGCCCCCGAAGCGCCGCATCGTGTGCCAGACAGGCGCCGGTTATACCGCCGCCGATCACCACCGCGTCAAATTCAGTTGACTGCAAAGACACAATCTCTCGCTTCATCACCACCAGCCATTATCGTACACTTTGAAATTACTCATCATTTCCAGTAAAAAGAGGACGCCACTGGGAAATACCATGTGACAACACGGAAAAATTTTAGATTTTAGAGCATTGCCGCCGATTTTCAACTCTTTCCGCAAACTATTTTCATCACCGTCGTCTTGACAAATACCGGCAAAAAAGATATCTTATAATATTATTTTGTATAAACATATCTTGTGCGCCCGAAGCACTCTACCAGTGGCACCCGGCGTATCAGTGATCTGAAACGTTTTCCGTTTTTCGCTGCTCGTCGGTAACCGTTGATCACGGTTCCATATTACAGCATCACCGCAGCTTCGAGTGCAGCAATCAATCCGAACGTCTTTTCATCTGCCCAATTACGCTGAATTACGAGGATATCTACCATGTGTGGGATAGCTGGCGAATTTCGCTTTGACCATCAACAGGCATCTCTGTCGGCCATCGACAAGATGATGGCGGCCATGGTTCCGCGCGGCCCCGATGCCGCCGGCACGATATTGACAAACGAGACGGTCTTCGGTCATCGACGGCTGAAGATCATCGACCTCAGCGAACAGTCACGACAACCGCTGAGCGACCCCTTCCTCGGACTGGACATCGTCTTCAACGGCTGCATTTACAACTACCGGAAATTACGAACGGAACTCGAACAGGCCGGATACCGCTTTTTTTCCGAAGGAGACACCGAGGTCATTCTGAAGGCATATCATGCCTGGGGCACGGACTGCCTGCAACGATTCAACGGCATGTTCGCCTTTGCCATTCACGAGCGGGACAGCGGCCGCCTGGTGTTGGCCCGCGACCGGCTCGGCATCAAACCGCTCTATCTGTCCGTCACGGGGCAGCGCCTCCGTTTCGCCTCCAGCCTGCCGGCATTGCTCACCGATCCCGCGATCGACCGCAGCATCAATCCGCAGGCCCTGCATCATTATCTGCACTGGCACGCCGTCGTGCCCGCGCCGCACACCATCCTGAGCGGTATCACCAAGCTGCCGCCGGCCACGCTGCGTATCTACGAACCAGACGGCAGGTTCACGGAACAGACCTACTGGCAGCTGACCATCGAACCTGACGAACGGGACAGCTCGCTGTCTCCAACGCAATGGACCGATCTGCTCCTCGAAACGTTGCGCCGCGCCGTCAAGCGACGGATGGTCGCCGATGTCCCGGTCGGCGTGTTGCTCTCCGGCGGCGTCGACTCCAGTCTGCTGGTCGGCCTGCTGGCCGACGAAGGGCAGAACGGCCTGAACACCTTTTCCGTCGGATTCGAATCGGCCGGCGGCGAAAAGGGCGACGAATTCTTCTATTCAGACATCATCGCCGAACGCTTCGCCACCGACCATCACAAGATTTTCGTCGAATCGTCGCGACTGCTCGACAATCTGCCGGGCTGTATCGCGGCCATGTCCGAACCGATGGTCAGTTACGACAATATCGGTTTCTACCTGCTCTCTCAAGAAGTTGCCAAGCACGTCAAGGTTGTGCAGAGCGGACAGGGAGCCGACGAAGTGTTCGGCGGCTATCACTGGTACCGGGAGCTGCTGGACAGCACGAGTCCTGTCGATGACTACTGTCGCTCGTTTTTCGACCGCGACCACGATGAGTTCTCCCGGATGGTTCGCAGTGATCTGGTACACGACGATTTCAGCCGCGCCTACGTCGACGATTTTTTCTCCCGGCCCGGCGCCACGCACCCGGTCGCCAAGGCGCTCCGTCTCGACACCACGGTGATGCTCGTCGATGATCCGGTCAAACGGGTCGACAACATGACCATGGCCGCCAGCCTCGAGGCTCGCGTGCCGTTTCTCGACCACGAACTGGTCGAACTGGCCGGCCGTATGCCGACGGAGATCAAAGTCGGCCAGTCGGGAAAATGGATCCTTAAAGAAGCGGCTCGCCAAGTCGTGCCGGACAGTGTCATCGACCGGCCGAAGGGCTATTTTCCGGTACCCGCGCTGAAACACATCGAAGGACCGTATCTCGACCTGGTCAGAGACTATCTGACCAACGATGCCGCCCGGCAGCGCGGACTGTATCAGCAGGACTACATCGACTCGCTGCTCGCCGAGCCGCAGGCGCACCTGACCCGCTTGCGCGGATCGAAACTCTGGCAGGCGGCGCTTCTGGAAATGTGGCTGCAAACCCACGAGATCTGAGGCCGACAGGAAAGAGCCATGGAACAGCCCTGCAAAAACCCGCTTGACCCGACCTGTATGTGCTCCCTGAAACACTGGGGCAAGCCGCTCAACGATGCCACCTCGGACACCGTGCCGGCCGACGTTTCCGTCGATTGCGGTTGGGGTCGGCTCATTTTCGGCCAGACCTTCACCGACCCGTGCAAACTCGCGGAAAGCATTCGCGACGAACAGCGTGGCCGGCGCGATGTCGCGATGTATATGCGGGACCCCCATGTCGTCGTGTCGTATGCGCCGCAGGAGCTGTTCATCGACCCCTCTCTGACCTATCGCCTCGATTTTCGAAATTACCGGGCCGACCCGTGCAATCTCGACGGTCTGACCGTCCGGCCGCTGCAGGATGGTGATAGAGAAACGGCGATCAACAGAATCTACCAGGCCCGCGGCATGGTGCCGGCGTACCAGGGGTTCTACACCAAGGCCCGCAGTGATGAGCGGTTGCAGATCCTCGTCGCCGTCGATGACAGCGTCGGCGAGATCATCGGCGCCGTCACCGGTGTGGACCATTGCCGGGTGTTCAACGACCCGGACAACGGTTCGAGTCTCTGGGCGCTGGCGGTCGACCCGCAGTGCCGGATCCCGAAGGTCGGCGAAGCACTGGTCCGCGAGCTGATCATGACCTTCATCGAAAACGGCCGCCGATTCATCGACCTGTCGGTCATGCACAGCAACAAAGAGGCAATCGCCCTCTACACCAAACTCGGCTTCGAGCAGGTGCCGGTCTATTGCATCAAGAAAAAAAACTCGATCAATGCCCCGCTGTTCATTGGTCCCGACCCGGAAGAACAGCTCAACGTCTATGCCAGGATCATTACCGACGAAGCGCGCCGGCGCGGAATCGGGGTCGATGTCATCGATGCGGAAAACGGCTATTTCCGGCTATCGCTCGGCGGCCGGACCATCGCTTGCCGTGAATCGCTCAGCGAGTTGACCTCGGCGGTGGCCATGAGCTGGTGTGACGACAAGGCCGTTACCCGCTCACTGCTACAGGGTGCCGGTCTTCGTGTCCCTGCCCAGGCTGTCGTTACCGGACAGGACAGTATCGAGGCCTTTGTCAAGAAACATCCCCGGGTGGTGGTCAAACCGGCCCGAGGCGAACAGGGCGCCGGCGTCTTTGTCGACCTGGCCGATATCCAGGAGATAGAAGCTGCCGTCGGCCGTGCAGCGCAGCTCTGCGACAAGGTCATCCTCGAGGAGTTCGTCACCGGAATCGACCTGCGCATCATTGTCATCGCTGAAGAGGTGGTTGCTGCCGCGGTCCGCAAACCGGCGCATGTCAGAGGCAACGGGGAGTTAACCATCTCGCAGCTCATCGAGAAACAGAGCCGGCGGCGGGCGGCGGCCACGGGCGGCGAAAGCACCATTCCAATCGATGAGGAAACCCGCCGTACCATCGACGATCAGGGATTCGCGCTGGACGACGTCCTGCCCGCCGGCCGTGAACTGCAGGTCCGCAAAACGGCCAACCTGCACACCGGCGGAACGATCCACGACGTCACCCCGGAACTCCATGCCAAGCTGGGTGAGGTGGCCGTTATCGCCGCCAAAATCCTGCAGATGCCGGTGGTCGGTTTCGATTTTCTCGTTCCCGATGCAGGGCAGGAGGAGTATGTCATCATCGAGGCCAACGAACGCCCGGGACTGGCCAACCACGAACCACAGCCCACCGTGGAGAAATTTATCGACCTGCTCTTTCCACAAACCAAAAATATCTTTCCCTGACATCACGTGATAACACATATCAATCAGGATTATCTGCTCGGAGTCCTCGGCCGCCTGCTGGCCATTCCAAGCCCGAGCGGCATGACCGACGACATCGTCCGGCTCGTCTGCGACGAACTCGACACCCTCGCCATCGACTACGAATTGACCCGCCGGGGCGCCATCCGCGCCCATCTGCCGGGCCGCGCCAGAAAACCGCGTCGAGCGGTTGTCGCCCACCTCGACACCTTGGGCGGGATGGTCCGAAGCCTGAAAAAAAACGGCCGCCTGGCCATCGTCCCGATCGGCACCTGGTCCGCCCGCTTCGCGGAAGGCGCCAGAGTGCTCATTCATTGCGACAACGGGCGCACATTCCACGGTACAGTCCTGCCGCTCAAGGCCTCCGGACACCGCTATAACGAGGAAGTCGATCAACAGCCGTCGGCCTGGTCGAACCTGGAAGTACGCATCGACGAGGCCAGCGTTTCCATCGACACGCTCTGGGATCTCGGTATCCGAGTCGGTGATTACGTCTCTTTTACCACCGCGATGGAGTTCAACGAAAACGGCTTCATCAATTCCCGCTTCCTCGACGACAAGGCAGGGGTCGCTGCAATTCTTGCCGCCGCTCGGGCATTGAGCGAAAACGAGCTCAAACCGGAGCTGGACAGTTCTCTGCTCTTCACCATCTCAGAAGAGGTCGGGGTTGGCGCCTCGCATGTCCTGCGAGGCAATGTCGCCGAAATGGTTTCGATCGACAACGGTATCGTCGCACCGGACCAGAACACCAGCGAATTCGGCGTTACCATCGCGATGAAAGATTCCAGCGGTCCGTTCGACCGGCACCTGACCAGTCACCTGTTGCGGCTCTGTATGGACCAGGAAATCAAATTCAGCCGTGACGTATTCATCCATTACCGCAGCGACGCTGCAGCTGCCCTGGAAGCGGGTAATGATATCAGGACGGCGCTGATCTGTTACGGACTCGACGCCTCGCATGGTTACGAGCGGGTCCATATCCAGTCCCTGACCAGCGTGGCCGGTTTGATCGGTGCCTATCTCTGCTCGGATCCTCTTTTTTCTCGGGGCAAAAACGTTATCGGCGAGGAAAAATCCTATCCGCTCATCCAGAATTCATCGGAAGACAGACCCGCCAATCGCTGATTCCCCGGTTATCGGCACGAGGCACCCTTGGGAAACATGTGTCTCAGGATTGGCCGGACTCCGGCGCACCGCCAAGACCGGTAACCCGGGCCTTGATCGCCCTGTACCAGGCAACCCGCGCCATGACCAGCGAATAACCGATCCGAACGAGGATGTAGAGCAGCAGAAATGAGGTGAAGTAATGGAGCTCCCTGCCGCCCAACAGCGGCAGAGCGGCCGGCAGCTGGAGAGGGGTCTCGGCGAAACGCAAATTGAGCCAGGCCAGCGCGAACGGCATCGGCCAAATGGAGACACAGAACAATGCCGCACCCATGGAAAAAGAATAGCCGAACGCGTCCAGTCCCTGCTTGTTGACCGCCTTGTAGCTCTCTTTGTCGCCCATCATCAACGCCTTTTCGGAGAGGTGGTGGTGATGCTCCATCTTCCGGCGAAGCCTGGTCAAGTACCCACGATTGAGAAAGGCAACCAGCGTTGCCGACAGATCGCCGATCACCACGCAATACAGCGCCAGTACCGTCGTGCCGAGCAGGTATCCGGCCACTGCCGGTGCCACTGCCCGGTACGGGGCGATCAACAAGGGATCGAAAAAGGTGAGAACGGTTTGCAGATCCATAGTAAAAAGGCTCCGGTCAGGCTACCCGGAGCCTTTGTATCAGCTACAGGAATGAAACATCCGCCGGCTAACCGATGATACGAAAGCCGAAGAAGCCGCGCAAAACGTAATCAATACCGACGTAAAGCGCCAGCACAATAAAGAGGCGTTTGAGCCAGATATCGGAAAAGTACTTGGACGTTCGCGGACCGATCACCGAACCGACCGCAACACCGACCAACTCGAGGCCGATCAGGGCCCAGTCGAACTGCACGCCCTTGGAAATCAGCGTGATGATACTGGTGATCATGCTGATCAGGACCGCCAGAGCCGAGGTGCCCGCCGCCAGGTACATCGGCAGCTCGGCGACGCTGGTCAAAAACGGTACCAACAGAAAGCCGCCGCCAACCCCGAGGAAAGCGGCAATGGCCGCAATCACCACACCACCGAAGAAGGGAATGAGCGGATTGAACTTGAACTCGACTCCGTAAAAGGTAAAGGCGATCTGTGTCAAAGACATCTTGACCACCTTGACGCCAAGCGAGCTGGTGTCGACGCTTTCACCGCTCTTCTGCTTTTTCACCGTGGCCTCGAAGGCCTGGGCGGCAGCCTTGGCCTTCTTCTTGTTGGCCTGGCCGGCCGGGGATGTCTCCCAGAACAGGTAGACGCCGAGTGCCAACACGAACAGGCCGAAATAGCCCTGGTATTGGGAAAAGGAAATCTTGCCCGCCGACAGGGTTACCGAGCCCCAGGCCCCGACGATGGAGCCAAGGCCGAGCGCCACGGCCAGCGGCACCACCAGGCGGCCCATCTTGTAATAGTTGAACGAGGAGATCAGCGCCGAAAAGCCGACCAGGAACTGGTTCGAACCGCGGATCGAGTCGGTGACCCCCTTGTTCAGGACCGGTGCCGTCTCTTTGAACGATTTGGCGTAATCGCCGAGACCGAACACGCCCATGTGACCGACACCGGCCATGACGCCACCGAAGGCGCCAACGGTCGAGAAGATCCAGCCAACCCAAACGGCCCAGAGGAAAGCGACGATCAGGTTGACCTGAGGGCCGCCGGGAATACCGAGAAAACCGGCCGGCTGGCTCGGATCGATCTGGCCCGCTTCCGTACCACGCGGGGCAGCGGCGATGGCCTCGTCAAGACTGCCGGCCCAGACCGGCTCCTGAACCAGCCCGACGAAAAGGAGTGCCAACAAACCGCCGAGCAGCCAAAAACTCTGTTTTTTTGTCACAATACACCTCCACTGTGTTGAAATAATGGGTTCCGCGAATAACGCTGGTTTTCTGCAGCCTGCCAAAATACTGGTAACGATCGATCTTCGGGTACCACTTAGCCGAGATCGATAATCCGAGTCTCGCCGACATACTCCTTGCCGCGATAGCCGGTCATCGAGGCCATCTTCGCGGTCAATTCACTGATGGCCTTGAGATTCCTGACGATGGTCCGGATATCCTCAACCTGCTCATCATCACCGAGATCACCTTCAAGCAGTTGCGCCGTACCAAGAGCGGCAAACAACGGGGAGTTAATCTCATGGGCCACCGTACCGGCCAATTCAATCACCCCCTCGAGCTTACTCCGCTCGGCCTGTTCTTCTTCAAGACGGCGCTGGGCGGTCAGGTCACGGATCACCTCGATCACGTATTCCACCTCACCATCGGCGCCGAGCATCGGCGTCGCCGACCGCTCGTACCAATGGCGCCCGTCTTCTTCCCGTTGCGACTGGACCACCACGGCCATCTCGCCGGTCGCCAGGACATCGGCCACCGGACAGCCGCGCTCGCCCTCCTCGACCCGGCACAACTGGTTATACGCCATGCCGAGCACATCGGCTTCTCGCTGGCTGTTGGCCTCGAGAAAAGCCTTGTTGGCCATGACCACATGCCCCCGTTTATCGATCACCAGCAGTTGCGGCCGGATGCAATCGAGGATGTTGCCGAGGAATTGTTCATGCTCCTCGATCTGATTGAAGAGCAGCGTGATCTGGCGATAGGTGCCGGCATTTTTAATCGCCGCCCCGCCGACTTCGGCAACGGCCGCGGCAAAACTGATCTCGGCCGGCGAAAAGACCCGCCGCTCCCGGGCCAAGACACGGATGACCCCGATCACCTCGTTGTTGACCTTGATCGGCACCGCCAACAGCTATTTGATTCCCTCCCGGCCCATGTGCTCATGGTAGAGGACCCGCTCATCGCTGGCAACGTCGGCAATGGCGACAGGTTCTCCCTGCAGGGCACGGATGGTGTTCTCCTCGTCGACCACCTCGCCGCGCTCCAGATACTCGCGGGACAACCCGAACGAGGCGGTGAGAACCAGCTTGTTGCTCTGCGGCGTCAACAGGCGTATCGTACAGCCATGGGCTCTCAGGCTGCGTGGCAGCAACTCGACGATGGTCTGCAGGACGGCATCGAGATCGAGCGTTGAGTTGACCATCTTCGAGATCGTCTGGACTTCCTTGAGATAATCGACCTGGTGTTCCAGCTGCCGAAACATCGCCGCGTTGGCGATGGCGATACCAACCTGCTCGGCCAGGGCATGGGCAAAATCGATCTCGTCGCCGGCAAAGAGGCGCCGGCTCCTCGTCAGCAACCGCATGATTCCGGTCACCCGTCCCTGGTAGGAAATGGGCAGGGTCAACACCGAGACGATGCCCTCCCGCCGGGCTGCCTCCCGAAAACTGCGGTGCGGACTGGTGGCGACATCTTCCATGGCCACCGGTCGTCCGGCGGAGACCATGTCCATAGTCTCCGCCGAATCGACATCCCGGCGGGACAGGTACGTGTCCGATACCCCGGCCGCCGCCCCGAGGACAAACTGGTCGGCATCGGGATCGAGGAGCCGGATGGTGCAGGCATCGATACCGAGCAGTTCCGGGAGGTTTTCGACGATGCTCGCCATCACCTGGCGCGGGTCGTGGGCCAGCGAGATCATCTTGGTGACCTGCTGGAAAACCAG
>JAZBPM010000424.1:0-4782 GCA_036351615.1 Desulfofustis sp. | reverse complement strand
CGCCGATGTTCATATACCCCCCATGACGGAACGTCACAACGAACGATGAAAATCGACGCCGTGGTCCGAAGATCCGGTTAGTAAAAATTAGCGGGGGACAGGTTAAAACCAGTCCCGCCGATTTTCATATACCCCCCATGACGGGACGTCACAACGAACGATGAAACGTTGCAGTTTAATAAAAACTATCCGGGAGAACCGAGCGAGGTACAAAGCTGTTTTAATCAGCCGAAGATATTAAAATAAATTTGACAGACCAATAAACCTTTTTTATTATTCCTCCATTTCTTGCCATGGCTCATTACTGGTTTCGGTTGCTGCCCTACATGATGAACTGGTTGCCCGTGAGCTAAGGACGGGGTAAGGTCTATACCGCCCTTGGTAAGTTTGTGGAGAATAGGTTAAACTTGTCCCGCCGGCAGATAGTTTGCAGGGGATAGTTAAAAACCTGCCCCGCCCAGATAGTTTGCGGGGGACAGGTTAAAACCTGTCCCGCCGAATATCAGGATTTCGGTTGCTTTCATACACGATTGAGGAGGGATGTGCATGGATTATTCGGTTTTCCAATACCGGGACGACATCCTCTGGATCACCGCCTTTATCCTTGGCGGTCTGGCGTTTGCTCTCGGGCCGATCCTTATCGTCTACCTGTTCATGCCGCTCAAGACCCGACAGGTCAGCGGCGCCCGCGACCAGTACATCGAATGCGGCATGGATCCGATCGGCGACAGCTGGATCCGCTACGGCATCGTTTTCTATCTCTATGCCTTGATATTCCTTGCTTTCGATGTCGATGTCCTGTTTCTCTTTCCGGTCGCTCTCGCCTACAATGACGAGATGTTCGCCCTGCGCGACTTGGTTGAAATTTTTCTCTTTGTCGGCATCCTGTCACTTGCCGTCGTTTATGCCTGGGTTAAGGGAGTATTCACGTGGGAACGCAAGACCTATCGCCGTCCTTAGACACGGTTCCGGCATCCTTTGTCCAGTTCGCACTGGCCGATAAACTGATCGACCTGTGCCGAGCCAACTCGCTGTGGCCGCTGACCTTCGGCATCGCCTGCTGCGCTATCGAGATGATGGGGACCGGGGCCGCCCGCTTCGATCTCTCACGCTTCGGTGCCGAAGTGTTTCGTCCGTCACCGCGGCAAAGCGACTTGATGATCGTTGCCGGCACCGTCTCGAAGAAGATGGCCCCCGGCATCAAGGTCCTCTATGACCAGATGCCGGAACCGAAATGGGTCATCGCCCTCGGCAATTGCGCCATATCCGGCGGACCGTTCGTCTATCCGGGGCAATATGGCATCGTCGAGGGAGTCGACCAGTTCCTGCCGGTTGATGTCTTTGTCCCCGGGTGCCCGCCGCGACCGGAAGCGCTGATCGAAGGCATTATCGAACTGGAACACAAAATCACCGGCTGGCGCCGCTGGCCGAAAGTCAAACCGCAATGGCGCGACATCTAAGAGCAGCCTCAGCCTGCAAGGAAATCACCTACCGATGAGCATTCAGGAAACCACCAAAGCGGCCCTGAGCCGACTGTTTCCCGAGCAAGAGCCGGATAGCCCGCCGACAGAGGCCGCCGGCGAAGAGACGGAAGCAAGTCAGGCCCCGCGGCGCGACGGTATTGTCGACCAGGATTACGCGACGCGCGGCTTTCACCTCGACGTCCAGCTGGCACCCGAGCAGTTACCCGAAGCGGCCCGGATCGTGTTCGATCTCGGCTATTTTCTCGAGGCGATAACCGGAGTCGACTGGCCGGCCGACAACCAATTGGAAGCCGTTTACGATTTCAGCCGCTACGATTTCGAGCTGTGCCGGGTAGTGATCAGGACCAGAATCCCGCGTGACCAGCCGCACCTGCCGACGATCACCTCGGTTTATACCGGTGCCAACTGGCATGAGCGGGAGACCCACGATTTCTTCGGGATCGTTTTTGACGGCCATCCCCACCTGATTCCGCTGCTGCTGCCGGAAGATGCAGATTTTCACCCTCTCCTGAAGGATTTTCACGCATGAGCCAGCCGATCGAACTGCAGCAGGACGAAACCTTCGTCCTCAACGTCGGTCCCCAGCATCCGGCCACTCATGGCGTCCTGCGCGTCAAGATGACCATGGACGGGGAGTATATCTATAACGCCGAAACGGTACTCGGCTATATCCACCGCATGCACGAGAAGATGGCGGAAAACCGGACCTATGCGCAATACATGCCGAATATGGGCCGCCTCGACTATCTCTCGGCGATGGCCTTCAACCACGGCTATGCGCTGGTGGTCGAGCGGGCCTGCGCTATCGAAGTACCGGAGCGGGCCGAGTATATCCGGGTGATTACCGTCGAACTCAACCGCATCTCCTCGCACCTGGTCTGGCTCGGCGCCTACGTCCTCGATCTCGGCGGCTTCACCCCGCTGATGTACTGTTTCGATGATCGCGAGCAGATTCTCGACCTGCTCGAGTCGGTCACCGGCTCCCGGCTCACCTATTGTTATTTCCGCTTCGGCGGTCTCTACAACGACATCGACGACGCCTTCATCACCGGCACCCGCTCCTTTATCACCCGCATGCGCAAAGAGCTGAAGATGTACCAGAAGCTGGTCACCGGCAACATCATCCTGATGAAACGGCTCAAGGGCCACGGCCTGGTCGACCGGGATATGTGCCAACGCTACGGCGCAACCGGCCCGGTGGCGCGCGGTTCAGGCATCAATTACGATGTGCGACGCAACGAGCCGTACTCGATCTACGACCGTTTCGACTTCGATGTCCCGGTATTCCACGAAGGCGACTCCTACGCCCGTTACCTGGTGCGCATGGAGGAAATCGAGCAGTCGCTACGCATCATCGAACAGGCCTTGGACCAGCTCCCCGACGGACCGGTCAACCCGGAGAAAAAGCCGAAAGTCATCAAGCCGCCGGCCGGCGATTATTATGCCGCGGTGGAGACGGCCCGCGGCAATTTCGGCATCAGACTGGTCAGCGACGGCACCAAGAATGCCTATCGGCTCAAGCTCAGGTCGCCGACCTATTCGAACATGCACCTGTTCGACGAAGCCTGTCGCGGCATGCTGATCGCCGACGCCCTGGCGTTTATGGGCAGTCTCGACCTGGTAATTCCCGAAATCGATCGATAAATGGGGACCGCTATGAGTCTTACCCTGTTCAATGTCATCCTGGCCGTCGTTATCGCCATCTCCTTTGTCGGGCTCAACGCCGCCTATCTGGTCTGGGCCGAACGAAAAGGCGCCGGACTGTTCCAGCGCCGCCCCGGACCGATGGAAAACGGCCTGTGGGGACTGCTGCAGCCGCCGATCGACGGGGTCAAGCTGATGACCAAACAGCTGCTTATCCCCGGCGGCGTCGACAAGGCGGTGTTCATCACCGCTCCGGTACTGGCCATGTTTCCGGCCCTGGTCAGCTTCGTGACCATCCCGTTCAGTGAGAATATCATCGCCCACCCGATCGATGTCGGTGTACTGCTGATCTTCGCCTTCGCCGCCCTCGGCAGCATGTCGCTGCTGGTGGCCGGCTGGAGTTCGCGCAACAAGTATTCGATGATTTCCTCGATCCGCGCCGTCTCCCAGGCGGTCGCTTACGAGATCCCGCTGATGATTACCACCATCACCGTGGTCATGATCAGCGGTTCACTCAACCTGACCGATATTGCCGCCCGGCAACTCGACGGCATCTGGGCCTGGCATATCTGGCCGTTCCAGGATGATGTCGGTTTCAACCTGCTGATGCCGATCTCTTTTCTGGTGCTCTTCGTCTGCTCGGTGGCCGAGACCAACCGCGCCCCATTCGACCTCGGCGAGGCTGAAATCGAGCTGGTGGCCGGCTTCCACACCGAATATTCGAGCATGGGCTTCGGCCTGTTCTTCATGGGTGAGTACGCCAATATCGTTATCGGCGCGTCGCTGACCACCGTTTTGTTTCTCGGCGGCTGGTCCTGTCCCTTCGGCGATCTCGGCTTTTTCCCGCTGACTCACAACGTCGGCTGGTTTCTGCTGAAGATCTACCTGATCATCTTCGTCTTTATCTGGATCCGCTGGACGTTTCCCCGGACCACCATCTACGGCCTGCTCAACCTGTCGTGGAAGTACCTGATCCCTATCTCCCTGTTCAACCTGCTGCTCACTGCAGCTCTGCTGAAGGTATTCTGATCATGAGCGGTTATTTTTCCGATCTGTTCCTGGGCGCCAAGAGTCTGCTGGACGGCATGTGGGTGACCCTGAAGGAGTTTCCCAAACGGCCGGTCACCCTCTCCTACCCACACGAATCGGTACCGATGTACCGGCGCTTCCGCGGCCATATCGAACTCATCGGCAACGAGGAAGGAGTCCCGAACTGCGTCGTCTGCGGCCTCTGCGAACGCGCCTGCCCGTCGAACTGCATCAGCATCACCAGTGAAAAACCGGAAGGCAGCAAGAAGAAGGTGCTGACCGGCTATACCCTCGACTTCACCACCTGCTCGCTCTGCGGATCCTGCGTCGAATCGTGCAACTTCAACGCAGTCCGTTTTTCCAACGAATACAATCTGGCCAGCACCCGCAAAGAGGACTTCATCTTCGACCTGCTGGCCCGGCTGAAGGAGCAGAACCAATGAACCCGGCTGCAACCGTAAACGCCGCACCCGGCCTGCTGACCGCCGACGGTCTGCTCGGCCTGATTTTCCTGGTGATGATCGCCCTCACCCTGACCGGCGGTTTTATCGCCGCCACAGCCGACCGCCTCGTCCGTGCCCTGGCCGGAGTGGTCGTCTGTTTTACCGGGGTGGCCGGCTTCTAT
>JAZBPM010000423.1:0-6490 GCA_036351615.1 Desulfofustis sp. | reverse complement strand
GTCGGTCGAAACAAACCAACGGATCAATAATCTTCATGATCTCCCGGTTGTCACAGTCGAAGAGATGGTAGCGCTGCGAGCGGTTGGAGCGAGGGGTCTGCTGCTGGGCAGGCAGGCCGAGATGACGGCAGAAGCGGTCCTGAAAGTGATGGTAGTACTCGGTCAATCCGATTGCCGTGAAACGCTCGACGGTCTCAACCGCTTGCCGATAATCTGCCTCTGTCACCCGTTCGGGGCGGTGGTCAAGAAAATAGCGGGTCTGGATATTGTCGAAGAAATCACATTGATAACCGGACAAGTCGGCGACAAAGCGCTGCAACTGGTCCGTGTCGGAAAAATCGATCGCAGCCAGCCGAGTCCCCATCGCCCTGATCGTGTCGTTGTGGCGAAACAGAAAGTGGTGCTCATGCTCGGCATCGGTATGAACCCGGCGAACGTAGTTGAGATGGCTGTGCAGGTGAGCAACGGGTTCTCTGAGAAGCGCGTAGAGATCATAGTGCGCCGCCTCGATCACCTCGACAATCTCGCGCCAGGGCAGGTGTCCGGACAGGAAGCGGGCCCGCACCGCTATCTGTCGACGCTGCTGCGGAGCCAGGCGTTCGATGTGGGTGAAGTACTCGCTACCGGCGAAACATTGCCGGGCAAACGCGTTGAACGACGTACCGGCCGTTTTCGGGATATGCATGAAAAATATCGGCCGCCCGGGAATCGGCGCAAGGAGCGGCAACTCACGACAGTCGAAGCTGACCAGCGGCCGAGAGCTGGAATCGAAATAAAGGTGCAGCGCGCTATATCGTCTTGGATCGAAATCGGCCGGGAAGCTGAAATCAAAGCCGCAGCGGCCGCTCGGATGCAGCCCCTGCTCTTTCAGGTCACGTCGGTATTCGCGACAGGTGAACGTCCCGAGATCTTGTCCGTCAGCCGCCACCCTGACGGCGACCGGGCGATTCGTGAAGATGCGGTGAAAACTCCAGCCGCTGATGAAACGACCGTTGACTCGATCGATGGCATAGCGATAGAGTTTCTCGGCAAACATGGTTATTCCCGCTGAGTTGCTGCCGATACGAATGGCCGCTCACGCCGACGGCCGATCGTCATCAACGTTGCGGCTCTGTGGCGGCCTTGTATAAGCTGAATTTCAGTCCACGGTCACAGTCGATGTCAACCACTGACCGGCAGACAGAGCGTTTCACCTGCAAGGACCTGCCATCCTCGCCCGACCCAGAGGCTGACCGAAGCTGTCGCTTTCACGGTAACTTCTTGTTCTTGAGATCCCGATAGACCAGCGACGAGACCTTTCTGATGACATTGCCCCGGGTCAGCATCCAATTGCCGTAATCCTTGGCCCGACTCTCCCGCTCTATGACACCGATCAGGGCATAGGGGTAGCGTTTGCCGTTCTTACCGCGCAGCACGATAATACCCATGTCGCCGTAGAGATGCGCCGTCGAACCGCTCTTACTATAGACCAGCGTCCCTTTCGGGATCGGTGTGCCGTGATAGAGCCGGTTCCGTTTGGGGAGCGACATCAGGCGACGAATCTCTTTGCTGTAGGGCAAGCGATCTTCCCACAATTCTTTGAGAAAGCGTACATAGTCGGACGGCGAGGCACTGTTGCGATAGGTTTTGCCTCCGGCCGGAATATATTCGACAATGCTGGTGTTTTTGAAAATAGCTCCATATTCAGCTTTGAGCAGTCGATCTATTTTCTCCGGACCGCCGGCAGCCCTCATGATCCAATTGGTGGCACTATTGTTGCTGCGCTGGATCATCAATTCCATGTTGCGTCGGCTCTTCGGACCGTAGGGGATTTCCTTGCGTGCCGCCTGGTGGAAAAAAGCGAGTGCGACAAAGGGCTTGATCATGCTGGCCGCCTGAAACGTCTGATCGCCATTGATCTCGGCCAGGATTCGGTCATTGGCCAGGTCATAGACCATCCAGCCGGTCCGTTCTTCACTGAGCAGTTTTCCCTGCCGGCGAATATCGTTAATCAGCTCCTCGATCGATTGGGACAGCGCGCTGTCCGTTACCGCTGATAGTGTCGGCTGCCGTGGCTGGACCGGCTGTTTGTAAACGGTTTCAATAACCAACTTCTCCGGCGGCGGTTCGACGCTCTGGTCATCGAGCAGGCTCGCCTCGCCGAAGACTACCGGGTTATTGTTCTCGGCAATTATCGTCGTCGAGACTTTGTATCGCTTCAACATCTTTGCATGTTTCTTCGCCACTGCATAGGTGGAGCTTCGATCCCCGCGGCGGCGATAGATCAACGTGTAGTTGCCGGCACCGGTCTGTTCGATAAACAGGTTGCTGCCAACCTCGGCACCAAGGACCCGATAGTTCGTGTCATAAACCTTTTGCAGGGCGTCGAGATTGGGACCGAGACCGTAACTGACATTGAACAACTCGTCGTAGTCGTTATCTTCGATGGCCAGGCATTCGGAAAAGTCGGCATTGCGCAGGATCTCACTGTGCTGGACCATGATCTTTGCCGAACTGAGCGCTGTGCCGTTATGATCGTAGATTACCCCGAAGCGGCCGTCTTCATGCCGAACGATGCGCAACTGACGGGCCACCTCATCGCCGAGCAGTTCAGCCAACTGGCTCTGGTAATCAAGGACGTTATCGAGATTATCGTCCCAGACATAGAGAACATCGTAAGCCGGTGCGGCCAGACCGAGGCGGATGGACGACAGGCAGAAGATCAGGGCGATGAAAAAGAAGCGAAACATCGGTACGAATAATGGGCAGCGGTTAGCGTTTGAGGTTCGTTCAGCACGGTTGTCTTCCTGGGACAGCGAGCTACTATAACAGAAGGAGCCGGCAATCTCTGTAAAAAATCACCACGGCTGCCACTGCCGAACAAGGGGGTCGGGTTACGAGCGCCAAACAACCTGCCGACGACCGAAACGGTACTTGCCGACTGCCGGCACCTCTGGTACATCTTGACGCATGAACAGAGACACCGCTCGTCAACGACTATCTCCCCCTGTAACCAAACGTTTGGTGCGACCGTTACTTCAGCCGGCCCGGCTGCTCGCCGGTGCTATTATCGCCGGTTTGCTGACGGTATCACCGGCAGTACATGCAGGCCAGTCCGACCAAACAACACCTGCAGACCCTGTTGCGACAAAGCACCACACGGCCTCACCGACCGGGGCACCGGTACTTGAGACCGTAGTCATCGACGGGTTTTACTACATCGTCCCGGCCCCATGGGCAGGCAACAAAATAGAGGCACCGGCGCTGTCCTCCGATTCGTTTCGCCAGGTTCCCACCGAACACACCTATAACCGGACAAATATCTACGTCCACTCGATCGCGTTGCCGCCATTACTGGCCATGCTCGACCGCGCCCACGAGGACGGCGTGGAACTGCTTGTCGAATCAGGCTATCGCAGCAAGCGGTATCAACGGACAATCTTCAAGAGAATGATGGCCCAGGGACGGGTTTTTACCGATATCATTCGCTATGTCGCCCCGCCCGGCTATTCCCAGCATGCACTCGGCACCGCAGTAGACTTTCACCCGAGCAACTGGCGATTCGCCGACACCCGGGCTTATGCCTGGTTGCAGGAGAACGCAGCCGCCTTCTCATTCAAAGAAACCTACTCGCGAAGCAACAAGCACAACATGCCCTGGGAAGCGTGGCACTGGAATTATTACGGGGAATAAAGCGCGGTTGCCGACAGGCACCGGCCTCGACGGTCATCGGCGTCAAACCGTTCACCGGCCGGCACCGGGAGGAGAGATAACCGCGTAGGGGTTTTTTATGTACGCGTTGCTGCCGTTTCTTTTGAAATGAGACGATTCAGCAACGATTCGACATAGGCCAGATGCTCTTCCATACTGTTCAGGGCCAGTTGCTCGTCGTGCGCCTTGATCGCGTTGACGATGGCTTGGTGCTGTTTGAAAATTTCCATTGCCTCGTCATTGACATAACAGAGGCCGACCTTCTCCTTGAGTAGGTCATAGATGGAGAACATCAGGTGGGTTTGAATCTTGTTGTGTGACGCCTCGGCAATGGCGATATGAAATTCGGCGTCGTCGTCGGTGACGCTGTCGTGGTTATCCAGCTTATGATGCATCGATTCAAGGCTGCGTTCCAATCGTGAAATGTCGGCATCGGTAGCACGTCGAGCAGCCAGACGGGCGTTGCCCCGTTCAATGATGGTCCGCGCTTCGATCAATTCCAGCGATGTGCTCATATCCTCTTTGAGCAGGCGGTGAAGCGGCTCGGTAATGTTGCTCGGCACCAGGGATCTGACCCTGGTCCGCTGCCGCTGAGCCATCTTAACAAAGCCCATCGTAGACAGCGCGTTGAGCGCTTCGCGCAAGGTCGGCCGGCTGACGTTGAAGACTTTCATCAGTTCTCGTTCCGGCGGCAACGCATCGCCCGGTTTCAACTTGCCGCTGGCGATCAGGGTTTTGACCTGATCGATGATTTGCGCGGACACCTTCTTTTGTTCAATTGCCCGAAATACGTTGTCTTCCATGGTCATTTTTTCACCGATGAACAGGTAAAGAAAACGGGGACAGAGCTATTTGCCCAAAGGAAAATAGCTCTGTCCCTACTTTTTTTACGCGCTCTCTGTTCTTTATAGTAACGAATTGTCTGCCAGCTGCGGTGAACGAGGAGAGAGCCCCCTCGTTCACCGAATCCTTCACTTGTTATACGCCTACACCTTGTTCAGCCATGCTTTTCAGGAGTTGGTAACGATCCTTGACCTCCTCCTCGATTTTCGCCCGCAGTCGCTTTGACTCCTCGGGATTGCTTTTTTCCAGAGCGGCAAAACGAACTTCGCTGGACAAAAATTCCTGCAAGGAGCCGTCCGGTTCCTTGGAATCGAGGATAAAGGGGTTCTTTCCTTCACCCTTGAGGATCGGGTTATACCTGAACATCGACCAGAAACCGCTGTCTACAGCCAGTTTCGCTTCATGCTGCGATTTACCCATACCGGCCCTGATACCATGAGCGATACACGGTGCATAGGCAATAATCAGAGACGGTCCGGGATAATTTTCCGCTTCGGTAATCGCCTTGAGCATCTGCTGTTTGTTGGCGCCCATCGATACCGAGGCGACATAGGCGTGACCGTAGGTGATGATCATCCGGGCCAGATCCTTCTTGGCGATCTTCTTGCCCGACGCAGCGTATTTGGCCACGGCGCCGGTCTGGGTGGCTTTCGATGACTGGCCGCCGGTATTGGAGTAAACCTCGGTGTCCATGACCAGGATATTGATATCTTCGCTCTGGGCCATGACGTGGTCGAGACCGCTGTAGCCGATATCATAGGCCCAGCCATCCCCGCCGACGATCCAGTGAGATTTCTTGGTAAACAACTCGGAGCTGCGGGCGATCTCCTCGAGCAGTTGATTGCCGCCGGTATTTGCCAGCAATTGTTTCAGCTTCTTGCCGGCGGCCTCGGAGCCGGCCGCATCGTTCATCGCACCAAGCCAGGCGGTAAAGGCTTCGCGCAGTTCAGCCGAAATATCCGAGGCTATGGCCTTTTCAACCTTGGCTGCCAGGGCCTGGCGCCGGGTGTTGTAGGCCAGGGCCATGCCGTAACCAAATTCCGCGGCATCCTCGAACAGCGAGCTGGCCCAGCCCGGACCATGCCCCTCGGCATTGGCGCAGTACGGCGAAGACGGCGCCGAACCGCCCCAGATGGAACTGCAACCGGTGGCGTTGGCGATGGTCATCCGCTCACCGAAGAGCTGGGTAATAACCTTGACATAGGGGGTCTCGCCGCAACCGGCGCAGGCACCGGAGAACTCGAGCAGCGGCTGGTAAAACTGGCTTCCTTTGACCGATTGACGATTCGTCAACTCGCCCTTGAACGGCACGGTCAACGAGAAATCGTAGTTGGGAATCTCCGTCTCCGTCTGGGTGACCATCGGTTTCATCACCAGGGCCTTATTCTTGGCCGGACAGATGTCAGCGCAATTGCCGCATCCCTGGCAATCCAGGGTATTGACCTGCATGCGGAAATGATAGCCCTTGAGGTCCTTGCCAATGGCCGGAATGGTCTTGAAGGTCTCCGGCGCCGCGGCCAGCTCCTCGTCGGAAGCAAGAATCGGGATAATGGCGGCGTGCGGACAGACGAAGGAACACTGGTTGCACTGGATACACTCCTCGGGCAGCCACTCCGGCACGGTAACCGCAACCCCTCGTTTTTCGTAACGGGCCGTCGAAGTCGGGAAGACACCGTCGACCGGAAAGATGCTGACCGGCAGTTCGTCACCCTTGAGGGCCTGAACCGGGCGCATGATCTTGTCGACATACTCGGTGGCCGGCGGTTTGGTCGGGATACCGCCGGACGCCTGGCCCCAGGATGCCGGCACCGTGATTTCGACCAGATTGTCCAGGGTATTGTCCACCGCGTTGATATTCATCTCGACGATATGATCGCCTTTCTTGCCGAAGGTCTTCTTGATGTCCTTCTTCAGCAGATCGATGGCGGTATCGATGGGCAGGACATTGGCCAGTTTG
>JAZBPM010000422.1:0-2997 GCA_036351615.1 Desulfofustis sp. | reverse complement strand
CGTTCCAAGAGATGTCGTAGACGCTGTTCACTCCCTGCAGGTACATGGCGATGCGTTCCAGGCCATAGGTGATTTCCGCGGTAATCGGGTGCAGATCGATTGAGCCGGCTTGCTGGAAATAGGTAAACTGGGTGATTTCCATGCCGTCGAGCCACACTTCCCAGCCCAACCCCCAGGCTCCCAGGGTTGGTGATTCCCAGTCGTCCTCGACGAAGCGGATATCGTGCTCGAGCAGATCGAGGCCGAATCGTTTCAGACTTTCCAGGTATAACTCCTGAATATCGAGCGGTGAGGGCTTGATAACCACCTGATACTGATAATAGTGTTGCAGGCGGTTGGGATTTTCACCGTAACGGCCGTCGGTAGGCCGCCGAGAGGGCTGGGGGTAGGCGGCCTTCCACGGTTCCGGACCGAGAGAGCGGAGCAGGGTCGCCGGATGAAAAGTGCCGGCACCGACTTCCATATCGTACGGCTGTTGAATGATGCACCCCTGCTCGGCCCAATACGTGTCGAGCGCGAAGATGATATCCTGGAAATTCATTGCTGCTCCTTGTTGACGTTGGTCTCTGCTGTCTTGAGGGAACCTTGAAAAATTGTCATTGCGCAACGATGAGATTGTGCGAAATGACAATTTTTCAAGCCCCCTTGAGCTATCCGTGGGCGGATCCGATTGGTTACCGACGTTCCGTGTCGGCGTGGTGCACGGACTGCAGTCCAGTTTATAATTGCAATCTTGACTTTTGTCCAGCGCATCAGCATTATAATGACCCGTCCGACACGGATCGGGCGCCATCTTTGTTGAGAGTATACCATGATAGTCAACGATAACGACCAGCAGATCAGGTCATTGTTGCGGTCGGCCCGGGTTATCGCCGTGGTCGGTCTGTCACCGAAAGAACAGCGACCAAGCAACCAGGTCGCCCGCTACCTGCTGGCAGCGGGTTACCGGGTCATTCCCGTCAATCCCGGGCAGAACGAAATCCTCGGGCAAACCTGTTCCCCCAGCCTGGGCGAGATACCGGAGCCGGTCGATATCGTCGATGTTTTCAGGAAGGCCGCAGAGGTGCTGCCGATCGTCACCCAGGCGGTGGCCATCGGTGCGGGGGCCGTCTGGCTGCAACAGGGCGTCGTCAACGAGGAAGCGGCCATTCTGGCGGAAGCGGCAGGTCTTTACTGCATCATGGATCGCTGCATCAAGATCGATCACCAGCGCTTGCTTAGCGAGCGGTGGCTCAGTTAAAGCAGGTCCTCGAAGGTCCATGGAACCACAAATCCTCCGCATCCGCGGTGCGCGGATGCACAATCTGAAGAACATCGACGTCGACCTGCCGCGCAATGCCCTGGTGGTCTTTTCCGGGTTATCCGGTTCCGGTAAATCGACCCTGGCCTTTGATACGCTCTATGCCGAAGGCCAGCGCCGCTATGTCGAATCCCTGTCCACCTATGCCCGGCAATTTCTCGGCCAGATGGACAAGCCGGAGGTCGACTCCCTGGAGGGTCTCTCGCCGGCGGTATCGATTGAGCAGAAGACGACGAGCAAAAACCCGCGTTCTACGGTCGGCACGGTGACCGAGATTTACGATCACCTCCGTCTGCTCTTCGCCCGCTGTGGTCGACCCTGCTGTCCGCAGTGCGGCTCGGAGATCCGTTCCCAGTCCGTCGAGGATATGGTCGATGCACTACTCGGCGAACCCGACGGCACCAAAGTGATTCTTCTCGCGCCAATGGTTACCGGACGGAAAGGCCGGCATGAGCAATTGCTGGCCCGGATCAGGAAAGAAGGGTTTGTCCGAGTCCGTGTCGATGGAGAGATCGTCCATGCCGACGAGGTTGAAGAGTTGGAGAAGAATAAAAAACACTCCATCGACATTGTCGTCGATCGCCTTGTCATCCAACAGTCGGTCCGCCGGCGCCTGTCGGACTCCATTGCTACTGCTGTCAAGATCAGTTCGGGTTTTCTGCTGGCCTTGTTTCCCGATGGCGGTCGGGAACAATTATTCAGTGAACTGGCCGCCTGTCATGCCTGTGGTATTTCTCTGCCGCGGGTGAACACCCAGCTGTTTTCCTTCAACAATCCGCAGGGGGCCTGCCCCGAGTGCGGCGGCCTTGGCGTCAAACAATTCTTTGACGAGTCGCTGATCGTACCTGACGACACCCTGGCCATCGCTGATGGTGCTATTGCTCCGTGGGGTTGGCGGAACGAGGCAACCTATACCGGGCAGATATTGGCCGATGTTGCAGCGCATTATGGGTTTACCCTGCAGACACCGTTCGCCGAGTTGTCGGTGAAACAGAAAGAAGCGGTGCTGTATGGCTCCGGCAGTGAAGAAATATCATTTCACTACCAGAAGGGGCGCCGGGTGATGACGGCGGTGCAGCAATTCGAAGGGGTCATTCCGCAACTCGATCGTCGGTTTCATGAGACTCAGTCGGCGATGATCCGTGAAGAACTCGGCCGTTATATGAACGAGCAGATCTGCCCGACCTGCCGTGGCGCCCGGCTCAAACCCGAGGCACTGGCGGTCAGAATCGGTTCCTACAATATCCATGAGCTGACGGAGCTGTCGATCGGCATGTTGCTGCACGAGCTGCCGTTGCTACCGTTTTCTGAGCGTGAACGGACGATTGGCGAACCGATCTTGAAGGAGATCGTTGATCGACTGTCGTTTCTCGAAGATGTCGGTCTTGGGTATCTGACCCTGGAGCGGCGATCGGGGACCCTGTCCGGCGGTGAAGCCCAGCGAATTCGCTTGGCCTCGCAGATCGGCTCCCGTCTGGCTGGTGTCCTCTATATCCTGGATGAACCGAGTATTGGGTTGCATCAGCGCGATAATCAAAAATTGATAAATACCTTGCTTGAACTGCGGGATCTCGGCAATACCGTGATTGTCGTCGAGCACGATACGGACACCATTTTGGCAGCCGATCATGTCCTCGATATGGGACCGGGGGCAGGTGTTCGCGGAGGCACAGTCGTCTACAACGGTCCGGTCGTCG
>JAZBPM010000421.1:0-13227 GCA_036351615.1 Desulfofustis sp. | reverse complement strand
CAGGTTAAAATCTGTCCCGCCGATTTTTGAATCTGTCCCGCCGATTTTCATATAACGCCCATGACAGGAGTCACAGCGAACGATGAAAATCGACATCGTGGTCGGGTGGCTGGTTGATCCTCCCACCAGTTGTCGTGCAGCGATCATCTGATCTTCGTTTGACCGGACGAGCTAAACCGTGACCAAACAATAACTCCCACCTAACGCAATGCTAACGCCGCTTCTCTAAGGTGCGTCTGTCAAACGATGACGGAACCACTGATCCCCTGACAAGAGAGGAGCATGAAATGAACGGTGCAGCAATCGCGATTGAAGGTCTCAACAAAACTTTCGGACGCAAGCGGGTGCTCGCGGATATCGATCTGACCATCGAGGCCGGAGAAATGGTAGGCCTGGTCGGTGCATCGGGGTCCGGCAAATCAACCTTGATCCGATTGATCGGCGGCCTGGAAACCATGGATAGCACCAGTCGGTCCATCAAGCTGTTTGGCGAGGCGGTACAACTGGCCGGTAAACGAACCGGGGTGCAGCGCGCCTTGCGTCGCGATATCGGCATCGTTTTTCAGCAGTTCAACCTGGTCGGCCGCCTCTCCTTGCTGGCCAATGTCCTGGTTGGCCGCCTGGCCCATAACCCGAGTTGGAAAGGGATTGTCAAGATGTTCCCGCGTCAGGAGAAGATTCGTGCCCTGCAGGCGCTTGAACGGGTCAATATGCTCGATTATGCGCACCAGCGGGCGTCCACGCTGTCCGGCGGCCAACAACAGCGCGGCGCGATTGCTCGAGCTCTGACCCAGGAGGCGAAATTGATCCTGGCCGATGAACCGATTGCCTCGCTCGATCCGGCGTCGTCGGAGTTGGTGATGAATTTGCTCGGTGACATCAACCGTCAGGACGGAACGACGGTGGTGGTTTCTCTGCACCAGTTCGAGGTGGCACGCAGCCGCTGTCCGCGCATTATTGCGTTGAAAGATGGGGAAATAGTCTATGACGGGCACCCGGGTCGCTTGCGCGAGGGGCAGTTGGCCGAAATCTACCGGGCCGAAAACCCTTGTTGCGGCACTGTCGGTGCCATGCCTGAGCCGCTGCTTGAGGCAGTCTAGCAAACTCGCCGCAGGGCGTGCAGTGCCGCTTTCAACCGACGGCGGGGCAGGCGTCGAGCGGCCCGCCGCTTAAATTATTAGGACATCCGCGACGGAGCCTGCGGTCCTGTCCATTGCGGCTAAACTGTTCAATGTTCGTTGTGACTCCCAACCATGGGGTAGAAAAAAACAATCCAGGAGGAACGAGTATGTTGCGAAAACTGTTGTTGACCGCCGGTGCGCTGCTGCTGAGTGCGGGGATGGCGCTGGCCGAGATGCCGAAGCAGATCAATTTCGGAATTATCTCCACCGAATCGAGCACGGCCCTCGAGGCCGGTTTTTCCCCGTTTATGAAAGACCTGGAGGCCTATCTGGGAATTGAGGTCAAATCGTTTTACGCTTCCGACTACGGCGGCGTAATCGAGGGGATGCGCTTTAAAAAAGTCGATGTGGCCTGGTTCGGCAACAAGTCGGCCATTGAGGCCGTCGATCGGGCCGAGGGTGAAGTGTTTGCCCAGACTATCAAGGATGACGGATCGGAAGGGTATTATTCGCTGCTGATCACCCACAAAGATTCCGGCCTGAATAGTCTGGAGGATGTGTTGGCATGCGATGGCGAGCGGTCCTACGGTGCCGGCGACCCGAACTCGACATCCGGAACGGTCATCCCCGGCTATTATGTCTGGGCGATGCACAACAAGAAGCCGCAGGATTGTTTCAAGCGGATCGTCGCGTCCAACCATGAGGGCAACGCCATCGCGGTGGCCACCGGTAAGGTGGATGTAGCCACCAACAATACCGAATCACTGTACGCCCGTTTTGCCCAGGCCCAGCCGGAACTGGCGGCCAATGTCAAGGAAATCTGGCGCTCGCCACTGATCCCTTCGGACCCGATGGTCTGGCGCAAGGACCTGCCGCAGGAACTGAAGGAAAAAATTCTCTATTTCTTTATTCAGTATGGTCGCTTCGGTGATCTGGCCAAGATCGAGCGTGAGCGCGCCAACCTTGCCAAGATGTCGGACGGTTGGGGTCCGTTTCTGGCCTCGTCAAACGCTCAGCTGATCGAGGTGCGGCAGATCGAGTTGTTCAAAAAGAAGATGAGTGCCCAGGAGAAGGGTGACGATGCGGCACTGCAGGCACTTGCTGCAGAAGAGAAGGAGTTGAAAAAATACAGCGAAGTCATCGGCAAGAGCGGCTACTGAATCGATATGTCGAGAGTCGAGACGACAGGCAGTCGAGGTTGCCCGCTCCTATTGCGGGTGACCTCGATGCCCCGCAGACGGTGGGGGTGCCCGGACGGAGGCGTACCTCCGGCAGTTTTTCAAGCTCCCCATTAGGCAAATCGATACCTTCAGGATCTCAATGAAAGGAATTCCTCTGAACGGCGGCCGCGACGCCGCTGTGACACCGGCTGTTGCGGAACAACTCAAACCCCGCTGGACTTCAATTCTGGGTAATAGTGCGGTAGCTCTGGTTCTGGCCGTCATCCTCGGGATCTCCTATTACCCTGCCGAGATGAACAACTGGCCGATGCTCTTTACCGATGCCGGGAACATGATGACGTTCGGCAAAGATTTCCTGCAGCCAGATTTCAGCGATGTCGGCGTCTTTGTTGAGAAGATGCTGGAAACCGTCTACATGGCGGTGTGGGGCACGTTCTTGTCGGTGCTGTTCGGCGTCGTATTCGCGCTGCTGTCATCGAACAATATCGCCCCGGCCTGGATCGTCTTTCCGGCTCGCCGTCTGATGGATGCCGCCCGGGCCATCAACGAGCTGGTTTTTGCCATCCTCTTCGTCGCCGCAGTGGGTCTTGGGCCGATGGCCGGGGTGATGGCCCTGTTCATCCACAATCTCGGCATCATCAGCAAACTCTTCTCCGAGGCCGTCGAGGCCATCGACATGCGACCGGTGGAAGGCATTCGTTCCAGCGGCGGCGGCTATCTGCACGAGATCATCTATGGGGTTATTCCCCAGGTGTTGCCGCTTTGGGCCAGTCTGACCTTGTACCGGTTCGAGACCAACGTCCGTTCGGCGACGGTGCTCGGCATCGTTGGCGCCGGCGGCATCGGATTTATCTTTTACGAATCGTTCCGCGCTTTTCAGTATGACCGGGCAGCGGCGATCATTATCGTCATCGTTGTCGCGGTCAGTCTGATCGATATGTTCTCTTCGCAATTACGCAAACTGCTGCTTTGAACGGGTGGGTTACACCATGGAATACTCTTTAAGAAATGCACGGGTGGTTACCCGCGGCGATATTTTCAGCGGCAGCGTGCAGGTGCAAGCCGGGTTGATTGCCGCCGTCGATCAGCAGCAGCGCGGCAGTGTCGCCCGCCGGGGGATCGATTGTGAAGGGGATCTGCTGCTGCCCGGTCTGATCGAATTGCACACCGACAACCTGGAAAAAAACATCCAACCCCGTCCCGGCGTGATCTGGCCGTCGATGCTGGCCGCCGCCGTGGCCCACGACAGCCAGGTGGCCGGTGCCGGGATTACCACGGTGTTCGATGCTATTGCCGTGGGCGGCTGGCGGGCCAATTCACTGCGGACGCAGATCCTTGCCGACTCGCTGGCGGCGATCGACCAGGGCAATCGGCGTGGCTTTTTCCGTGCCGAGCACCTGATTCATCTGCGCTGCGAACTGGCCGACGAGCGACTCGAGGAACTGCTTGATCGCCATGGTTCCAATGCCGGAGTGCGCTTGCTGTCACTGATGGATCACACGCCGGGGCAGCGGCAATGGTCGGATATCAGCAAGTGGCGGCTCTACCACCGTGAGAAAAAGTGGACCGACGAGGAGGCGGACGCCATCGTCCGGGATCTGGTCGATCGGCAGCAGCGTTATGCAATTTGCAATCGGCGGCTGGTGGTGGCCCTGGCTCGGGAGCGACAACTGGTGCTGGCCAGTCATGATGATACGACCATCGAAGACTGCATCGGTGCGGCCGAAGACGGTGTGGCCATTGCCGAGTTCCCGACAACGTTGTCAGCGGCGCGGGCGGCACACCAATACGGGATGGCGGTGGTTATGGGGGCGCCCAATGCGGTGCGGGGCGAGTCGCATTCCGGCAATGTGCCGACCGACGATGTCGCGGCCGCCGGTCTGCTCGATGGGTTGTCTTCCGATTATGTGCCGGCCAGCCTGCTCCATGCCGCGTTTCTGCTTGCCGACAGGTGTGATCTGCCGCTGTCCGAAACCATTGCCATGGTCACCGTGAACAATGCGGAAATGGCCGGCTTGACAGATCGCGGCGAGATCAGCGTCGGCAAGCGGGCAGATCTGGTGCGGGTTTCGGTGATCGACTCAGTACCCGTCGTCCGCCAGGTCTGGCGGCAGGGCCACCAGGTCTGCTGAAAAACACGTTACAGCGCCCCAATGGCGTGCAGTGCCCGGCTTACCTCCTCCTTGCCCTGTTCGGACAAAGGCGTCTGCGGCTCCAGCGGATCGCCGACCGGGTAGCCCTGCAATTGCAAACCTCCCTTGATGCAGGCGGCCAGATTGTAGCGGGCAAAGGCCTGGTTCAGGCCCCATAGCCGTCGTTGCCGCTCCATGGCGGTTTGCCAGTCACCGCTCCGGCACAATTCGTACAACTCCACACTTTGCGCCGGTGCCAGGCAGGCCGGCCCGGCCATCCAGCCGACTCCGCCGATCATCATCACGCAGGCCGGGATATGTGATGAGGCGGCAAAGACCCGCATCCGTCCCTCAACCCGATTGATGATCGACAGCAACCGGCCGGTATTGAACGAGGCATCTTTGATGTAACCGATATTGGCAACGTGACTGAGACGTTCAATGGTCGGCAGACTCAGATCGGAACGCTGGAAGTTGGGGTTGGTGTAGAGTACGACGGGCAGCGAGACGCTATCGGCAATCGCTTTGAAATAGTGGTAGACCCCTTCTTCGGAGATCGGGAAATAGGCCTCGAGGATAGCCAGTATACCGTTGCAGCCGAGACTTTCAAATTCGCGTGCCTGCCGGGTTGCATCGTCGATGGTAGTCGAGGCGACGCCGGCGATTACCGGCACTCGGCCTGCTGCGGCGGCGATTACGACCTCGACGATGCGCCGGCGCTGTGCCCAGGACAGGTAGGCGAATTCACCGGTCGAGCCGAGCGGCGTCAGCCCATGGACGCCGGCATTGATGAGATCCTCACAAAGCCGTGTCAGCACGTCTTCGATGATGTCGCCGGCAGGGGAGATCGGTGAAACGATATAGGGAAAGACGCCGTGGAAATGGTCGGTGGACATGGGAACTCCTGGTTTGATTGTAGGTGTGCGCCGGGATAAGCGGATAGCATGCCGGTCCTGCAGCGCCCGGCATGCATCGCATCAAGTATACCGCGCCGGGAGCGCTCGGGCAAGACGGCGCTCACCGGTAGGGGTGAACGGGCGATGTTTTTCAGGGACGTTCCGGCGGGAGTTTGATGCGGTGGATGTTCTTGACGGAACGGCGATCAATGACGGTCTTGATTCCTGATGCGGAAGTCAGGAAGACTCGGTCGGGATGGATGGTCAGCTCAGCTGACTCGAGGTCACCGCCCGAATAAAGCTCGACGATGTAATAAAAACGATCGGCGGCACCGGGATGGAGTGCGTTTTCCCGTTCATGCCGGCGGGCGGCCTCGATCTTCTGCCGGGCGCGGGCGATCATCTCCGGTGTGGCGACGATATCTCGCGGCATCCCCGTGCTTGATTGTCCGGAATCCGTGCCCTGCTGCTCGGTGAACGTCAGCTTCCCTGAAGACTCTATAATACGGTGATAATCGATATCGGTCAGGACGATACCGGCAATGACGGCAAAAAAGAGTACCGGTTTGATCGGGATGCCGAAAACGGTGACGGGTTGGGCTGGTTCGGTCATGAGGTGGCGGTGGCAGCCGGAGTCGCTCGACAGTCGGTTGTCTTTTGTACGTTCTTCTGCTATACGATGATACATACGAGATGCGAAAAAATCCACCGGGAAGGCACAATGATTATCAGGGCACGACGGGCGGAAGCTATGCAGAAAGCATCCTGGTTGGTTGCCGAGGCGCTCCGCCAGGCCATCGATGCCCGCGATCTGGCGGTTCTTGGTGTCGTAGGCGGTTCCAGCGTCGGGCCGGTTCTCGCGCAACTTGGCCGGGAGTTGGTAGACTGGAAACGCGTGCATTTGTTCATGGTCGATGAACGATTGGTGCCGCTCGATCACCCGGACAGCAACTTTCAACTCATTTCATCTTTTGTACAGCCGTATTTCCCGTCGGACAACCTGCACCCCTTTCGCTATGATCCGGAAGACAGTCCGGCCGCGCTAGATCGCTACCAACGTATGCTCACGGACTTCGGTGGTTGTTTCGATGTGTCGCTGCTGTCGGCCGGGGCTGATGGGCATATCGCCTCACTGTTTCCCAACCACGAGACGATTCGCAGCACTGCACCTTTTTTTCTGCTGACCGGGACAGCCCCGAAACCGCCGCCTGGTCGGATGAGCGCTTCGCCACGGTTGATTGGTGATTCGGGCACCGCCGTACTACTCTTTATCGGGCACGAAAAACGGGCGGCGTTTCACGATTACCTCAATGAAGAAGGCCCGATAGAACAGTGCCCGGCACGATTGATCAAAGGGGTGCGAGAACATTTTGTCCTGACCGATTGTGGAGATGAACTATGACGAAGCCGGAACCACAGATGATCGTTATTTTCGGAGCTACCGGAGACCTGGCCAGGAGGAAACTGCTTCCGGGCTTGCTGCGGTTGCTCAGGCGCGGCGAGTTGACCGATGGCATGCCGATTGTCTGCCTCGGCCGCCGAGATCTCTCGCCGTCCGATTTTATTGAGAGACTGCAGGTCGAGCGGTTTCTGCCGGGTGACGAGCCGGAACTGATTGAGCGTTTCTCACAGCTGCTCCACTATCGGCAGTTCGATCTGCAGACGGGGACGGCCGAGCAGTTGACCGAGGTGCTGCAGGCGGTTGCGCGAAATTACCGGTGCGGCGGCAATAAACTCTTTTATCTGGCCCTGCCGACCGGTGCCTTTAGCGCCGTTGCCGACCTGATCAAACCGCTGGTAAGCGAAGACGGCTGGCTTCGGGTGGTTTTTGAAAAACCGTTCGGTGCGGATCTCGATTCGGCCAGGCGCTTGAATGATTCGATTTCCGCGGTGCTGCGTGAGGAGGATATCTTTCGCGTCGATCACTATCTGGGCAAGGAGTTGGTACAAAACATCCTCTTTTTGCGGTTTGCCAATGAGATTTTTTGCTGTGCCTGGAATCGGGATGCCATCGACAACGTGCAGATTACCGTCAGCGAAACCCTCGGGGTGGAAGAGAGGGCCGGATACTACGATCACAGCGGGGCAATCCGTGACATGCTGCAAAACCACCTGTTGCAATTACTCTCGTTTACCGCCATGGAACCGCCGACCAGTAATGATCCCGACGCGATCCGCGACGAGGCCGCCCGCGTCGTCGAACATCTTCGTCCACCTGAGAGTGCGGACGTAGTTCTCGGCCAATACGGTGGTGGACGGATCGGTGATCGTGACATCCGCGCCTATCGAGACGAGGACGGGGTGGCACCTCAGTCAGTTACCGAGACGTATGTGGCCCTACGTGCCTTTGTCGATACACCGCGCTGGCAGGGGGTGCCGTTCTATCTGCGCACCGGCAAACGGCTCGCGCATCGCTATGCGGAGATCAGGATCGTTTATAAACAGCATCGCTGCGATGGTCTGGATACGCCCGGCCGGGCGAATATGATCGTCATCAGGATTCAGCCGGATGAGGGTATTGCCCTGGCGTTTAATGTACGAAAACCGGGATCGGACAATGAGGCGGAATCGGTATTGATGGATTTTTGCCACCATTGTCACTTTGGTCCCAATACGCCGGAAGCCTACGAGGCGATCATGGCCAGTGCCATGCGCGGAGATATGCTGCTTTTCACCCGTTGGGACTGGCTGCGGGCCAGTTGGCGGTTTATCGATCGCCTCAGAACGGTGGCCCCGCCGGTGGTCGCCTACCAGCCCGGTTCAACCGGTCCTGCTGAGGGCGAACAACTCCCGGAGGCCGATCAACGAGCCTGGGTGGAGACAACCCCCGCTACCCGCCGGGTCAGCGTCGATCCGTCAGCTGTACGGCCGACTATCTTACCCATGCAGGCGAGTCGGGAACGAGGGTAAACGAAAAGACGTTGACACAAATGTGGTACCAGGGTAATTCTGGTAGATGTCATTTCAACAATCAATTAATTAATTAATAACCGCAAAGGGAATGTCCGCTGACACATTGTGGTATCTGTAACTACGCCAATTTTGGTGCATATGTTGTTTATTGCGGTTGCTTTTACCGTGTCGATCTGTCACTATGCACAGGCGTTTTTTTTAGGTCAGTGGTATGGCATAACCGGAGCCTGCCGAGCTGTCAATCGCTGGTCGGTACGGATTCGTCAGCGCGACCGGATGCGGCCGAGAATTGCATGATCGCGGTGATCGTCGGAGCAGCAGTGTCGGCCCGGTGTTACCGCGAGGCACCGACCGGGTGGAATAAGCGGCGTGTGTCTGTCGGGATGCACCGAGGGCCGGCCCGCCTATCGGGCGATTTGGTTGGAACTATTACGAGAGTTGAAGATGAAAATAAACGAACTGGCAAACCTGAAAGCGGAATCACCTGATACCCTCCCATCTGCAGAGCGACGGAACTTTCTGAAAATCGGCCTGGCCGTGACCGGGGTTTATCTCGGCGGTACCGTTCTCTCTCTGACATCGGTCGTCGATGCCCTGGCGGAAGGTCCGGTGCCCACTGCCGGTAAGTACCCCTACAGTCCTCATTACACCATGGTGCTCCGAGAGCACCTCTGCATCGACTGCGAGCTCTGCAAGGAGGCCTGCGTCAAGACCAACAATGTACCGTCTTACGGGTATCGGACCACCATTCTCGAGCGACGGCGTGACATTGTCGGCGGTGAAAAGGAAACCATTTTCATGCCGGTACTCTGCAACCAGTGCAACCGGCCGCCCTGCGTCCGTGTCTGCCCGACCACAGCAACCTGGAAAGACGAAAAGACCGGCATCGTAGTGATGAAGAACAGCCGGTGTATTGGCTGTAAAACCTGTATGGCCGCCTGTCCCTATAATGCCCGCTACTTCAACGAGGAGACGCGGGCTGTCGACAAGTGCGATTTTTGCTGGGAAAGTCGTCTTTCCAAAGGAGAAACCAACCCGGCCTGCGTTGAGGCGTGCCCCGCCGATGTTCGGGTCTTCGGTGATTTGGCTGATCATAACAGCAGGGTCTTTCAGTTGCTCCATACACCCGGTTCGATCGTCTGGGTTCTTCGGCCGGAAACCGGTGCCATCCCGAATGTTTTTTACACCAATGCCTGAAGTGCGATGCTTCGTGGATGCAGACTCTAATACCACCAGGAATGCTCGTCTGAGTCGAGGAGCATGCGGGAGAGAAGAATGAAAAAGATAGTTGCCATAGGATTTGTCGGTGCCATTCTCTTCAGTTATCTGTTGATCTCCGCTGCGGATCAGCCGGCTGTAGAGCAGGAGCCCTACGACGAGGATGCTTACGGCCCGGAGGCCCTGATCATTTGGAACGAGCCGGTCAAGGGCGTTTTTTTCAGTCATCAGCTGCACACCATGGAGATGGGGCTTGATTGTGAATCGTGCCATGATGATCTGTTCGAGATGGAAGCCGGCGCCGCTGAGGGGCAGGACGATTTTACGATGGCCGCCATGGGTGATGGTATGTATTGTGGCGCCTGTCATGACGGCAGCATGGCCTTCGATGTGAACTCGCAATGCGCCTCCTGCCACCAGCAGCCGGAGGATGCCATCGTCTGGACCAAACCGGTTAAAGCCGTTATTTTCGAGCATACGACCCATTCGGAAGATATGGGACTTGATTGTGAGTCCTGTCACGACGACCTGTTCACGATGCAGGCCGGCGCCGCAGAGCAAGCCGATGATTTTGTCATGGCCTCCCTCTACGACGGGCTCTACTGCGGTGCCTGTCACGACGGCAGCACCGCTTTTGCTTCCGATACCCGCTGTACCACCTGTCATATCGGGGTCAGAGGATATGCCCGGCTGATGGGTGAAGCCGAGACTCCGGCGCACGGAGCTGGGCACTGAGCAACCGGTAAACGAGTCCGCCGGTGCGATCCGGCGGACTCATTTACATCGATGCCTGCCAATCTTGTCGAATCCTGTTTCCATATATCCAGGATAACACCTGGTCGGGGCGCATATTTCGCCCTCCTCCTTCCTGTCTGATAACTTCCTGAATTAGCTTTACCTTTGTCTTTTCCTCGGCGACGATGCCTGGGTTTTCTCGAGGCGATTTCTTGTCTAATGAATCGCCGTTCATTGTAACAGTCTGAAATAATAATAAAAAATATAGATAAAAGGGGGATGGCGCACTATGCGCCACTGCTTTTTCCTCAAGGACGCATACTGCGCCATAGGTGGAAGATGTTTCCTGAAAAACGACCGGGAAAGAAGACGGTTTGTTTTTTAATTAAAATCTTTATTTCGTTTTAATACAATAACTTATCGTTAAATATTGCCCATGTTAACCGGTTCCAAGAGGTGTTGGCATGTCCATTGCTTTAGAGAAGGCAAAGGACGTCGTAACCACCACCAACAAGGAGATCGACATGGCCGCAACGTATCTTGAAACAACTCGGAATTTCACGGCTCCCCTGGCGCTCGTCCAGGAAGGGTGGCGAGAGAAAGCGAGTGAGTATTTCTGGTTTTCCGTGTGTCTGGTCCTGTTCATGATTCTCGGGCCGTTTGCTGCGCCGATCGCTCTCGGTTTTATTTTCAGCAAGCAGGCAACCGGGGCAGACATGACGGAACCGGCACGAATCGACGAATAAGTCAACAACAGCAGAACATCGTATACCATATTAAGGAGGAATCATGTCTCTACAGTCACAGGCAGCCGTTATCGGAGCAAAGGAGTTTCGCCGGCCGCAGTTCAATCTGTTGCTGGCCGTAATGCTTGGTCTTGTCGCCATCGGTGTCTCGGCGGGGCTCTATGCCCTCTATGTGGGGCACCACCAGTCACTCGGCGTTACCCGCGAGGTGCCGTGGGGGATCGCCATCTCCACCTATGCCTATCTGGCGATTATTTCAACCGGTCTCTGTGCTCTGGCCGCGCTGAGTCACCTGTTCGGCGGTAACAATCTGGCCCCGCTCGCCAATCGGATGGTCTGGCTGTCGATAGCCGCCATCATGGGGGCGTTCCTGGTGATCGGTCTGGAACTTGAAAATGTCTGGCGAATGCCGCTCGGTGTGATCCTCTACCCGAATCCGACTTCAAATATCTGGTGGATGGGAACGCTCTATGGGATGGCGGTTGGCATCATGATGGCCGAGTTGTTTCTGATCATTACCAGGCGTTATAAACTGGCGGTGATTCTCGGGGTCTGCGCTGCGGTTACCGAACTCTTCGCCAACAGCAATCTCGGCTCTGTATTTGCTTCTCTCAATGCCCGGCCGTTCTGGTACGGCTCGCAACTGCCCATTTTTTTCCTCGCCTCCGCTTTTCTCTCCGGCGCGGCGGCGATCGTTCTCTTCACGCACGGATCATTTGCTCTCCGCCGAAAATCGCTCAGTAAGGAAACATTCGAGGCGATGCAGACCGGCGGTAAAGTAATGATGCTGATGATTTTCCTGATCGGTATCGCTACCGGCTGGAAATTCCTCAACGCGCTGGTCGGTTCGGAATCACTTGGTAATGCTGCCGCAGTCCTGACTTCCGGCCCCCTGTCCAACAGTTTTTGGGTCTTTGAAATCGGGATCGGGCTGTTGCTGCCGTTCGTGGTCCTGCTCGTTACCCGCCTGGAGTCGGTCCAGGCCATGTCCCTGGCGGCCCTGATGATCCTGGTCGGACAATTCTTTTCCCGGCTGAACTTGGTAGTCGCAGGTCAGATCATTCCGCAATACCCGGGCTATGAGGGTATGCCGGCTTATCATCAGTATACCGCAACGGCGCCGGAAATCGCCATTGCTCTGAGCGGTATCGGTGTTCTCGGCGCCTGTTTTCTGATCGGTGAATATTATCTCGGGGAGAGCTTCCGGCACCATCATGAGGACTGATGAGAAGGACTGTCGAGACACCAAGAGCAATCGTAAGGAGGCCCTCCATGATCTCTGAAGACGAAGCAATATTTACCATCGGCATGGCAGCGAAAATTCTCGGTGTCCATCAGCGAACGCTGCGTAACTACGAGGAGAGCGGCCTGGTTCGTCCGAAGCGGAAAGGGAAGTGGCGCTACTATTCGATGCGCGACATCAAGTGGATCGAGTGCTTGCGGGAGATGATCCACGATCACGGTATCAGTATCAATGCAGTCAAGAAACTGCTTTCCTATACGCCGTGCTGGAACATCATCGATTGTCCCTTTGAGAAGCGACAACGGTGCAGCGCCTTCTTTTCCAACACCATGGTTCCCAAGAAGATCAGACGATTGGAGCCGGTTCCGCAACGGAAAAAGAAGGTCGCTTTCTAGAAAAACGTCTGTTCGATACGCGTTACCTTTATCGCCCCGTACCACCTGTAATGGTACGGGGCGTTCTGCGTTTGGCATAGGCTGTGCACGCCGTTTTTGAGTCACCGGCAATCGCGGCGCAAGTGTCACCCCGGCCGTGGCTGACTATCGCCAAATGAGGCCTTCGTGCCGTTCTTCCCTCGGATCAGCCTCTGCATCCCGACAGCTTGCCATTAGAGTCTCCCGGGCAATCAACCGTTCCAGCCGAGCAGTGCTGAAAAAGCTCCCCTCTTTCCTTGTGGTTTTCTCCGTCAATCGCCCTGGAGAAAAGGGCGTATATTGCGTCCTTTTCTCCAGGGCGATTGGCGAGGACGAATTATTCGCCCTCGCGGAAAAAATATTTATGACGATTTAGAAATTGTATAAACATCTGATAATATATATTTAAATACGTTTTTATCGCGAATTATCGGAAAAATAATTTACCAGATGACGCAAGTTATTAGCGTAAATAACTTGACAACTGATATGTACAATTATACGATCGCTTATAAGTCAGAATGATCCGAAAGGGAGGTCCTTTCGGTGTTACCCGGAAAATCGGTATGGAGGGTGGATTCATGGAAGGCTTCTTGTTTTTGGTGTTCTGGTTCGGTTGTGCGATCCTT
>JAZBPM010000420.1:0-2848 GCA_036351615.1 Desulfofustis sp. | reverse complement strand
CGATGTCGTCGACGGCGGGCCGCCACCGATGGGTCAGTCGGGCAAACTGCCCTTCATTATGAAGCCGGACGGAGTCGCCTCGATCTTTGGTCCCGGTCTGGCTGAAGGACCGTTTCCGGAGCATTACGAAGCTCTGGAGTGCCCGCTCGAGGAGAACTCGATGTCGGGTCAGCGGATCAATCCGACCATCAAAATTTTCGGTGGCGATTCCGATGCGTTCTACTCCTGCGATTTGCGTTACCCATTTGTCGCCAGTACCTACCGGGTGACCGAACACTGGCAGACCGGCGTCATGACCAGGCACTGCTCCTGGCTGCTGGAGATGCAGCCGCAGAACTTCTGTGAAATGAGTACGGATCTAGCCAAAGAACTGGGGATCAGCAATGGCGACACGGTTGTCGTTACCTCGGGACGCGGTGAGGTGCAGGCGATCGCCATGGTTTCCGATCGTTTCCAGCCGTTCAAGATCGCCAATTCGACGGTCCATCAGGTCGGGCTGACTTGGCATTTCGGCTGGCAGTTTCCGGAGGACGGCAGCGGTTTCGACTCAGCGAACCTGCTGACGCCGAATGTCGGTGATGCGAACACAATGATACCCGAGTCGAAGGCCTTCATGGTCAACGTCCGGAAGGCATAGGGGGTGAACCATGGCTAACAATAATAAAAGCCGTAAAGCGATCCTGGTTACCCCGGAACTCTGTATCGGGTGCCGGGCCTGCCAGGTCGCCTGTAAATCTTGGAACGAGCTGTCGGCCATCAAGACAAAAAACAACGGTACCTACCAGAACCCGCCGGACTTGGCCAGTGCGGCCTATAACATGATTCAGTATAGCGAGGTGCCGTCGGACCAGAATGCGGTACGGTGGCTTTTCCTGAGCCGTCGCTGCATGCATTGCGAGGATGCCGGTTGCATGACCATCTGCCCGTCGCCCGGTGCGCTGTATCGGACCGATGATGGTGCGGTGGCCTTTGATCGCGACAAGTGCATCGGCTGCAAGCTCTGTGTCAACGCCTGCCCATTCGATGTTCCTCGCTATGACGCGGAGGACAAGGTAACGAAATGTCACCTGTGCTATGATCGGATCGGTGCCGGTATGGAACCGGCTTGCACCAAGACCTGCCCCACCGGTGCCCTGAAGTTCGGTGATCGGGACGAGTTGGTCGGTGCTGCAAAGCAAGAGGGATTCGGCACCATCTACGGAGAGAAGGATCTGGGCGGTCTCGGTTCGGTCTACGCATTCAAAGAAGAGCCGAAGCTGTATGGGATGAAGGAAAATCCGGAGATTCCAAGCAGTGTCGTTTTCTGGCATACCTACCTCAAGCCGCTCTCGTTGATCGGTCTGGGTGGAGTTGTTGGAGCCGCGGCGATCCACTATCTGGCGATCGGTCCCCACAAGGATCAGGAAGAGGAGGTGTGACATGGCAGAGATGGTAAGAAAATCAAGTGTCGACGAGGTCCTGAATCACTGGATACTCGCCGGAAGCTGCATCCTGCTGATAATCACCGGGTTTGCCTTCCTGTTCCATATGGAATCGGTCGGCGGTGTCTTCGGCGGCTTTGATACGATGAAATCGGTGCATAACTGGGCGGGCGTCGTCTTCTCGGTGTCCTTGCTCTACTCCATACGCCATTACCTTGCAGATGCACTGCACTATGACGCCGACGACCGGCAATGGTTCAAGGTGGCGGGCGGCTACCTGTCCCACAAGGTAAAAGTGCCGCCGATCGGCAAATACAATCCCGGCCAGAAGCTTTATTATCTGATTATCCTGCTGGCCGGCATCGCCATTGCGCTTTCCGGTTTCGCCATCTGGTTCATGAAGGATAACGGAAGCATAATGCTTCTTGCTCACCTGGTACACAATGTGGCTTTCGTTGTCTTTGTTGTCGTCGTGCCGGTTCATATCTATCTCGGTACCCTGGCAAATCCGGGTACTTTCGGTATCATGGTGACCGGTACCATGCCGCTGGAAACCGCCAAAAAGCGGCATCCCAAGTGGATTAGCTGATGTGTCGGTGGCAGGTGGCCAACGGCCGCTTCGCCCGATGAACAATATTCAAGGAGGGAAAAGGGGATACCACGGTATCCCCTTTTTTTACTGATGATGAAAAAAGCCCTGATCTGCATTGTTGTGCTGTTATTATTCGGCATCGCACAGGCGAGCGAAAAACGGGTTGATGTATCGGTTGGCGACTCCCCGTTTCTCGGACCTGAAGATGCGCCGATAACCATCATTGAATTCATCGATTTTCAGTGACCTCATTGTGTAGCGGTCGGTCCGACCGTCAAGCAACTTGTGGCCAGCTATCCCGGAAAAATCCGGCTGGTGATCAAAAACTATCCGTACAAATATCGAGATTTCGCCCGCATTGCTGCTGAGGCTTCACTGGCGGCAAGGGATCAGGGCAAATACTGGGAGATGCACGATCTGCTGTTGACCCGCTCTCCTGAGTTGGATCGCTCCAGCCTGATCGCCTATGCCGGCGAGTTGGGGCTCGATGTTGAAGCCTTTACCGCGTCGATCGACAGCAATGCTCATGCCGGGGAGATTGACCGTGATATCGCCCTGGCCGAGTCGATCGATCTGTATAACACGCCGACATTTTTTATTAACGGTCTGCAGGTTGTCGGGGAGCGGCCCTTCGAGTATTTTAAGAAGATCATAGATGAGGAATTGACGCGGACGGGAGGGTGATCGATGAACAAAATTGCATGGCTGCTCCTGGCCGGACTCTGCTTGCCGGTAGTTGCTGTGGCCGGGCAGTTGGCCGCCATTACCGATGCGATGCTGCCCGAACAGACTCCCGAGCTGGCAGCTCGGGCCGAGCTTGGGAAAAAGCTCTTTT
>JAZBPM010000419.1:0-5452 GCA_036351615.1 Desulfofustis sp. | reverse complement strand
TTTTGTCCCGGGCAATCCCATAGAGAGAGCTGATTCGCTCGACCTGTCCCGGATCGAGGGCGAAAACCCGGTCGACCCGGCGGCAATCCGGCACGACACGGCCCCTCAGGTGGGGACAGGTGACGAGTTGGCGCAGATCGGTAGAGTGGCAGGAGGGGAGCAGCGGGTAGGCGGGCAGGGTTCGCCTGGTTACCGCTGTTACCAGCCAGAGATGGTGGCTGTGTATCACGTCGATCGGGTAATTCCGTGCGGTCGCACCGACCGCTTCGGCAAAAGCCGTTTCATAACGATCCAGCTGCTCCGGGGAGAGGTCGCAAAACCGTGAACTGCGGTATGGCATCACGTCACTCATGCCGGGAATGGCAAAATCGAGCTCCCCGTCATCGAAACGGACAAAGCGGCACGATGCAGCGTCACCCCCGGTCAGTTCCGGACGATCACCGCCTGACCAGCCGGCCACCAGATAGTTCGTATGGCCGGCACGGGCGGCCTGACGCAGCACCTGCTGCAGGTAGATGCCGCTGCCGGTGCTTTGTGGGTGCTGGCTGATGACATGCAGAATATTCATCGCCGGTATACCGTACAACCAAGGCACCACAGACAGTGAAACGGCATGGTTCCAGGCCGTTGGCTCGGCATGAAACGTCCGAACGGCAAGAGCACGTGCGAGGCGGTGGCGATCATCTGCGCAGGGTGGCCTTCAAACGGTTAGGCGAAAACAGCAGGTCGAACGCATCCAACGGTGAGAAGACCAGGAGGTCAGCCGCCTGCAGCGCCTTGATGGCGCAGCCTTCGGCTAGACAGACGGCGACACCGATGCGTGCCGTCTCGAGCATCAGCCGATCATTGTTGCCGTTACCCAAGGCAATGACCCCGTCGGCGCCGAGGGTGCGGATATACTCCTGTTTCTGAGCGGCGTGGTTGTCGCCGCTGAGGATATGCAAGGTGCAATCGATCCCGGCGACTTGCTGCCGCACCGTGCCGAACGTATCTGACGTCAGCACGTGTACCTCAACCAGGTCGGCAAGTCTCCGTAATCCCTCTCTGACGCCCGGCAGCAATGAGCCATCGACCGACAGGGTGCCGGTAAAATCGGTGACACAATGGTGCAGCGTGATGCTTCCGTATTCTGGGACAACGCAGGTGAACATCGCTTCTTCTCCGGAACAGTCGACAGTGTCTTTGTAGTGCTTATCGCTCCGGGCCCCGGATGTCAACCCTGGTGCACGGTCTTGCCGCAATTCCGGCACAGGCCGCGGAAGACCTCCCGCAGCGTCGTTTCATCGAGTCGATCGCGCAAGTGCTCTTCATAGAGGTCCGGTTCCTCGATGTCCGGCGACATTTGTCGGGTCTGATCGTCATCAGAGGTGGTATCGACATCGACTGGCTCAAATCGGTAGTTCGCCTCGTTCGGCTCGAAGTCTTCCCGGCGACGCCGCTCCAACCAGCTGTCGGCATCATCATGTGTTCCGAGAAACGGGACATAAAGACGGTCGTCATAGCGCACCGTGATCAGACGATAGCCGCCGCCAAGGTCATACTTGACGCAATTTTTCATGCGGTACTCGCCGTTTTTCGTTCGTTTCAGAAAAATCCCCGCTGTTTCTTCCCCGTTTTCCCTCAATTCGGCAAGGATACGCTGACACTGGTCGGCCGCCAGTTCTCCTTTCTTGCCGGACCGGCGCAAAACAATGAGCTGGCGCTCGATTGCCCGGGCCAGATGGATGGATCGAAACATGGTGTGCCTCCGTTGACAGCTCTGCCGGGATGAACCGATAAACATCTCGACCATCCCAAGCGGTCATTCCCCTTTACGTTTTACCGAAACGCGATCGATAACAATGCGGGAACTGCAACCGGTCGTAGGATTATAAGATTACCAGAGGATGTCAAATAGGTATTACCGATAGATACGAGACGGCACCCCCACTTTTTAAATACTGGGGAGCTTGAACTATTCGGAATTTCATTCAAGATTGAGACGCGCAATAAAATTTTACCGCAGGCATAGATGGTGTATCGAAGATAAAATTTGATTGCGCACCAATGAGACTAAACAGAATGACAATTTTTCACGGTTCCCTACTGATGTTCCGAGAGAAAATAGCGTCCCCATTCGGCACTCTCCATCTATTGTTTTTTCCTATAAATCGGCTTCCAGATATCGATATATAGTATTGGACCCCTCTTCGCTTTCGATGTACCTACAAGACATTTTCTGGCCGATTCAAGGGGAGCTTGAAAAATTAGGAATTTCGTTCAAGATCGAGGCGCGCAAGAAAATTTTACCGCCGGTATAGATGATGTTCCGAAGAGAAAATTTGATTGCGCACCAATGAGACTGGACATAATGACAATTTTTCACGGTTCCCTACTGATGTTTCGAGAGAAAATAGCGTCCCCATTCGGCACTCTCTAGCTATTGCTTTTTTCTATAAATCGGCTCCCAGATATCGATATATAGTATTGGACCCCTCTTCGCTTTCGATGTACCTACAAGACATTTTCTGGCCGATTCAATTCTTGTTATCGGGCCGCTTTGACCGTGAACGAACACGGAATATTTTCAAGGTGACCTGCCAATTATCTGAGAGGGAGACCATGGAAGCCGTTAAACGTTTTTTTGCCAGCCGCTGGGGAATCATCTGCGTCGGCGCCGTTATCGGCGTGCTCGCGGCGATCCTGCAAAAATTAGGCAATCCTGCCAACATGGGCATCTGCGTCGCCTGCTTCGAACGCGACATGGCCGGCTCGCTCGGCCTGCATCGAGCCGCGGTGGTGCAATACCTGCGTCCAGAGATCATCGGATTTGTGCTCGGTGCCCTGCTTGCCGCCTACCTGTTCAAGGAGTTTCGGCCCCGTGCCGGCTCGGCGCCGATCGTGCGGTTCATGCTCGGCGTTTTTGCCATGATCGGCGCACTGGTGTTTCTCGGCTGCCCCTGGCGCGCCGTTCTGCGCCTGGCCGGCGGTGACGGCAACGCTATTCTCGGGCTGGCAGGACTTGCCACCGGTATCGGTATCGGCGCCTGGTTCCTGAAAAACGGCTACAATCTCGGCCGCGCGCAGAAGACCTATACCTCGGTCGGCTGGCTGATGCCGCTGACCATGCTGGGGTTTCTCGTTCTCCTGCTTGCTAACCCGCAGGTCGCCGGAGAGGCGCAGAGCGGTGTGCTTTTTTACAGCCTCAAGGGACCGGGTGCCGCCCATGCGCCCCTCATCGTCTCCTTGCTCGTCGGACTGCTCATTGGCGTGCTCGCCCAACGGAGCCGCTTCTGCACCATGGGTGCACTGCGCGACCTGATCCTCTTCCGGCAGACCCACCTGCTCAGCGGTTTTCTTGCCCTGCTGGTCTTCGCCTTTGCCGCCAACCTGGTGCTTGGTCAATTCAATCCGGGCTTTACCGGTCAACCGGTGGCCCATACCCAGCACTTCTGGAATTTCGCCGGCATGGTGCTGGCCGGCCTGGCCTTTGCCCTGGCCGGCGGGTGTCCCGGTCGACAGCTGTTTATGGCTGGAGAGGGGGACGGTGACGCCGCTGTTTTTGTTGTCGGCATGATCGTCGGTGCCGCCTTCGCGCACAATTTCGGCCTGGCCAGTTCGCCGGCCGGGGTCGGACCGAACGGCATCGCTGCCGTTGTAGTCGGCCTGGCGGTGTGCCTGTTCATCGGTTTCACCATGCGCAAAACAGCTTAAAAAGGAGCAGATCATGGCAACTACGATAGATGCGCGGGGCTTGTCGTGCCCGCAACCGGTACTGATGACCCTGGACACCATCAAGGCCGGGGCCGACAAAGAACTGATCGTGCTGGTCGATACCGACACCTCGCGGGAAAACGTCTCGCGGGCGGCAGCAAGCCAGGGATACACGGTTGCGGCCGTTGATCCGGACGGTGACGGCTACCGTCTGACCCTGAAGAAGGAGTGAGCGTGACCCTGTTGTCCCGACTGAAAAAAGCGATCACTCCAGCCAAACAGACCTCATCGCCGCGATCCTCGATGGATCGCGGCTTTCTCGTCTTCGAAAATACCAGTGAGGTGATCCAGGCGGAGAAGCTGCTCACGGATGCCGGCTGGGCCGTCCGGGTCATGGGGCCGCCTCCGGAGATCCAGCGCGGTTGCGATCTGGTGATCGAGTTCCCGTTGATCGAGCGGCTGGAGATTATCAGGCTCCTTGGCGCCTCAGGGTTGGACCCGCTGGAGACGGTACCGGTCAGCGGTCCGCTGTTGCAGCCGGTCGATATCTTTCAGCGGGTGGACTATGGTGCCTACCTGATGGTGCGCGCCGCCAACATGAAGATCTGCGTGGAAAAAGCCACCGGGACCATTGTCAATATTTCCGGCGGCGGCTGTCCCGACGTTCCGTATCTGGCGGCCATGCTGGTCGGCAAGAGACTGGATGAAGCACCGAGCCCGCGCGATATCGGCCACACTCTGTGCGGGTATGCCCTGCAACTCGCCTTCGAGGAGATCACCGAACAATGCTCGCCATCGTAGGTACCGTCCCCGACGCGGCATTGCCGGTCCTAACAGGCACCGTCATGCTTGATGGAACGACTATTACCGTAGCCGGTCGCCGTTTTCCGGTGAACCGCGGCACCCCCGCGTTGCTCGCGGCGGCGGCGGTTACCAGCCGGGCACTCGGCCGGCCGGCGCCACTGGCCTATCTGGTCGGCGATATCGGCCGCGGTGACGGCAGTCGCCGGCTCTACGCCCACCTGGCCGAACACCTCGGCACGGCCGACCACCGGATCATGGTCTTTCATTATCTGCAGCCCGACGTGGACTGGCACGGCCGGGTACTGCTGGCACTCCAGCAGATGGCCCGCACGCCGCTGCTCATCGCCGACGCCGGTTTCATGTACGTGGCCAAGATGAGCGGTCAGGCCGAAGCCTACGACCTGTTTACCCCGGACATCGGCGAACTCGCCTTCCTGGCCGACGAGAAGGCCCCGCATCCCTTCTACACCCGCGGATTTATCCTGCACATGGAAGAGAGGGCCGAAGAGATGATCGACATGGCCTACCGCCATGGCAATGGTGCCCAACACCTGCTGGTCAAGGGTCGGCGGGATTACGTGGTCGAACGGGGAAGCATCCGGGCAGTCGTCGACACGCCAAGCGTCCCCGAACTCGAGCCGATCGGCGGCACCGGCGACACCGTGACCGGCATTGCCGCGGCCCTGATCCAGGACGGTTTGCCGATCCCGGCCGCCGCCGAAGCAGCGGCCCGCATCAATCGCATCGCCGGAAGGCTCGCCCAGCCGAACCCGGCAACCCAGGTAACCGACATCATCGCCTGCATCGAACGCGCTGTCGACGAGATCGACCTATCGGCGGCATGTTAAGCGGAAAAGCTAATTCTCACAGTCTTCCTGCCGATTCGCCAGCTTTCACAAAATCACGCCGTCCTGAGCAGGGTCTGCTCGGTCATTTCGAACACCAGATCGGCGAC
>JAZBPM010000418.1:0-5402 GCA_036351615.1 Desulfofustis sp. | reverse complement strand
GCCCAAACTCTGCGTTATGCTCAAAATTTTATCCTCGGAATATCATGTATATGCCTGCGGTAAAATTTTTCGCATGCCTTGATTTTGAACGAAAATCTAAGTTTTGCAAAAGGCTCAGGAGTATCACAGGTGAGTGACCAAGGGAAACTGACCCATTTCGACAGTGACGGCAACGCCATCATGGTCGATATTTCCACGAAATCGGTGACCAGTCGAACGGCGGTCGCCGCAGGTGAGATCACCATGAGCCGGCAGGCCTTCGAGATGGTGCGCAGCGGTTCGATGGCCAAGGGAGATGTCCTTGGTGTGGCGCGGCTGGCCGGTATCATGGCGGCCAAGAAAGTGGACGAACTGATCCCGCTGACCCACCCGCTGCTGATCGATTCGGTTACCGTTGATTTTTCTTTCGACCCCGAGCGCTGTGCGGTTATCATTGAAGCGAGCGTGACGATCAGCGGTAGAACGGGTGTGGAGATGGAAGCCCTGACCGCGGTATCTTTGGCGGCCTTGACCATCTACGATATGTGCAAAGCAGTCGATAAGAGCATGGAAATCGGCGCCATCCGACTGCTCAGCAAGACCGGCGGCAAGAGCGGCGCATTCAGGCGAGAATAACCGAAGGTAACCGGCAGAGCAGAGCCGGGTGTGATAAACGAAGGAGATGAATCGGATGGAGAAAGAGTTACTGGAGAAGTTCCGTAAGCAACTCACTGACAAGCGCAAGGAAATCCTCGAAGAGGCGAACCGGACACTGGCCGATATGACCGATCAGAGCTCCAACGTGCCTGATCCCAACGACCGGGCCTCGATTGAATCCGACCGCAGTTTCGAACTGCGCATCAGGGATCGCGAGCGTCGACTGCTGACCAAGATCGACGAGGCGCTCGCCCGTATCGAAGACGGTGAGTACGGGATTTGCGAGGAATGCGGTTGCGATATCAATGTCAAACGGTTGGAGGCCCGGCCGGTGACCACTCTGTGTATTGATTGTAAAACACTTCAGGAGCAGAAGGAGCGCTCCCAGGGTCAGTAAAACACTATGCCGGAATTGCGTAAAGATCCGGTTCTCGGCCGATGGATCATCATTGCCAAGGAACGTCGTAAACGGCCGACCGATTTTCTGGTGGAAAAGTCGCAGGTACTCGGCGGCTTCTGCCCGCTCTGTCCCGGCAATGAGGATTTTACGCCACCGGAGGTGCTGGCCTACCGCGGCGGCTGTCAATCCCGCAGCAACCAGTCGGACTGGCAGGTCCGGGTGGTCCCGAACAAGTACCCGGCGCTGATCATCGAGGGTGAACTCGGCAAGGCTGCGGAAGGGCTGTACGACCGGATGAACGGCATCGGCGCCCACGAAGTGATCATTGAATCGCCGGGCCATAACGACCAGTTGTGGAACCAACCCGTCGAGCATATTGCTCTGGTACTGCGTGTCTATCGCGATCGTCTGCTCGATCTGCAGAAGGATTCACGGTTCCGTTATGTAATGATCTTCAAGAACTACGGCAAGGCGGCCGGAGCCTCGCTGGAGCATTCACACTCCCAATTGATTGCCCTGCCGGTCCTGCCGCGGATGATCACCAATGAGCTTGATGGCGGGAAAAACTATTTTCGTTACAAGGATCGCTGCCTGTTCTGCGATATCATTCGGCAGGAAATCGAGCAGGACGTCAGGGTAGTCTGTCAGAACGAATCGTTCATTACCATCTCTCCCTTTGCACCCAGGACGCCGTTTGAGATGTGGGTGCTGCCGAAACGGCACACCTCCGGCTATTGCCACGAAGACGATACGGAGTTGCTCAAGCTGGCCAGAATCCTCTCGGAAAGCCTGCGCCGGCTCGACGGTTGCATCCCGAACGTCCCATACAATTTCGTGCTGCACACCCAGCCGCTTCGCTCCGGTGAGCTGGAGCATTTCCACTGGCATTTTGAAATTGTGCCGAAGTTGACCTCGATAGCCGGTTTTGAGTGGGGCTCGGGGTTTTACATCAATCCGATGCCACCGGAAGAGGCAACCCAGTACTTACGTGAATCTCTGGATAGTTGAAGGAGGTCATCATGAAAAAATTACTGATCGTCGACGATGACGCGTCGATCCAGTTGCTCTACCAGGAGGAATTCAAGGAAGAAGGGTACGAGGTGGCCGAGGCGCTCAACGGGGAGAGCGCCCTGGAGCAGTTCAAACAGTCGCCGCCCGACCTGGTGGTGCTTGACATCCAGATGCCCGGTCTCAACGGCATCGAGGTGTTGCGGCAGATGAAGATGCTCAACGCGGCCATTCCGGTGATCATCAACAGCGCCTACAACGAGTACAAACAGGATTTGGGCGCCTGGGCCTCTGATGAATACGTGGTCAAATCATCGGATATGAGCGAGTTGAAGACCGCCGTTCGCCGGCTGGTCGGCTGACCCGGTTGCCGGACGGCCGCAGCTCGGGTCCGCGTCGATCATGAAAGATATCCAGAGTCAGCAGGATTACCGACGTATCGATATCAAGAAAGTCGGTGTCAAAACCGTCACCTACCCGATAACGGTCCTCGATAAGGCGCAGAGCAGGCAGAAGACCATCGCCACCATCAACATGTACGTGAACCTGCCGCATCACTTCAAGGGCACGCACATGAGCCGTTTTATCGAAATCCTCAATTGCTTTCACGGTAAGATAGATATCAAGAATTTCCGGCAGATTCTTGAAGAAATGAAGTGCCGGCTGGATGCGGAAGCTGCCCATATGGAGATGTTTTTTCCATTTTTTTTGCGGCGCAGTGATGATCAGGATTCGTTGCGGATCAGCAGGTATGAATGCACCATGAGCTGTTTTCTCGGTGATGATGACGACCTGCGGATCGATCTTTCCGTGCCCATTGCCTATCCACCGGCCGATGAAGGAACTGCCGAACGCGGCGGGCTCTGGGGTACGGCGCTGGTCAGTGTGCGTTTCAAGCGCTTTATGTGGCTGGAAGACCTGATCGATATCATCGAGGCGACCATTAAAGCGGAAATGACTGAGCGCCGGAGGAGTGGTGAAGATCCGAGCCAGCCGATGGAAACCCTGCTCGACCGGCTCGACCGGCGATTGGCTGCCCTCACGGAGTTACGTTGGTACGAAGTTACCGTTGAAAACCTGTCACAGGGGTATTCGTTATTTGCATTGACGAGCGGCCCCGATTTACCGCCGAATCCGGCGGTATAATGCGATCACCTTTTGCAGAAGGCCACCATGAAGGATTTACTATTTGAGATTGGTACCGAGGAACTGCCGGCTGGTTTTCTTGTTCCGGCGATGGAACAGCTTGCCTCGTTGTTTCGCACGAAGGCGGAAAAACTCAAGCTCGTCTTCGCCGGTTTGCGCACCTACGGCACCCCGCGCCGGCTCGCCCTGGTTGTCGAGCAGCTTGCCGAGCGCCAGGAGGACAGCCGGGAAGTGCTGCTCGGCCCGTCGAAACAGGCAGCGTTTGACGACCAGGGAAAACCGACCCGGGCTGCCGAGGGCTTTGCCCGCTCAAAAGGGGTAACGGTCGATCAACTCAGTCTGGTAGCTACCCCGAAAGGCGAGTATCTGCAACTGGTTCGCCAGGTTGCAGGCGTCGCGACGGAAACGGTGCTGCCGGAACTGCTCAAGGAGATCCTGGTCGAGCTGTCTTTTGCCAAGTCCATGAAATGGGGTAGTAACCAACTCACCTTCGCTCGCCCGATCCAGTGGCTGCTCGCCAGATTCGGCGATGATACGGTCGTGTTCGAGCACGAGGGGATCGTCAGTTCAAATCTGAGTCGTGGTCACCGCTTTCTCGCTCCCGACACGTTTACTGTCGCAGCGGCGGCCGACTATGAACGCGCCCTGGAAGAACGTTTCGTTATTGCCGATGTCGAGCGGCGCCGACAGCGGGTACTCGATGAAATCAAGGCTGCCGTGGCCGGTGCCGGCTTTGGTGATGGCGCCGAGGTGGCTGTCGATCAGGGGCTGCTCGACACGGTGACCAATCTGGTTGAATGCCCGTTCGGGGTCTGTGGTCGTTTTGCTGAAAAATTTCTACACATTCCGGCCGAGGTACTGATCACCTCGATGCGTGAACACCAGAAATATTTTCCGGTGATCGACCGTCAGGGGTCGTTGCTACCCGGCTTCGTGGCGGTAAACAACACCCGGGTACGACAGATCGAGGTGACCAGGACCGGGCATGAGCGGGTTTTGCGGGCGCGGCTGGAGGACGCCTTCTTCTTCTTCGAGTCGGACAAAAAGATCAAGCTGGCCGAGCGGCTCGAGGCGCTGTCCGGCATCATCTTTCAGGCACGGCTCGGCTCGATGCGCGACAAGGTCGATCGTATCGTCAAGCTGACCCGGTTGCTTGCCGATATGCTCGAGCCGGCCGTTGCCGAGGATGCCTGCCGAGCCGCGCTGCTCTGCAAGGCCGATCTGACGTCAAACATGGTCGGAGAGTTTCCGTCATTGCAGGGGGTGATGGGCAGCGCCTACGCCGCCCATGACGGAGAGGCCGACAGCGTTGCAGTGGCCATTGCCGACCACTATCTGCCGCTGCGGGCCGGCTCACCCTTGCCGACTACGGCGACCGGCGCCCTGGTCGGATTGGCCGATCGGATCGATACCATTGCCGGCTGTTTCGGTATCGGGCAGACCCCGACCGGCACCACCGACCCATTCGGTTTGCGTCGCCTGGCCCTGGCCGTACTCCATATCATTGAACACTATCGCTATGGACTGCCGTTATCCGATCTGCTCTACAAGGCACTGGCGCTCTATGGCGACAGGGTGGCCGGCGGGGCGGCAACGGTAGAGCAGATCATGACTTTTATCAAAGGTCGCTTCGTCAACGACTGCGCTGCCAGGGGGTTGGATGCCAGGGCCGTAGACGCGGCAAGTTCGGTCGCATTTGACGATGTTAACGATTGTTTGCAGCGGATTGAAGCATTGATTGCAATCAAGCGACAGGAATCGTTTGAGGTGTTGGCCGGCTCATTCAAACGGATTAGAAATATCATCAAAGATCACCAGGAGACGGAGGTTGACCGCTCGCTGTTGACCGAACCGGCAGAGCAGGAGTTGTACACCGTTTATCAGCGCTTGCATGCTGCCGGCGAGCAACGGCTGCCGCGTCGCGACTATAGCGGTTTTCTTGAAGAGATGCTGGCCCTCAAAGAACCCGTCGATCGCTTTTTCGACGACGTAATGGTCATGGCCGAGGACGAGGCGGTGCGGACCAACCGGCTCAACCTGCTGACCGGCATCGGTACGCTGATCCTGGCGGTCGGAGATATCTCACGCATGCACGGCGGTTCATAAAGATACGCATACGGAGGGACTGGTTAAAACCTGTGTCCCTCCGTGAATCTCCTGAACAATGAATACCACCGGTTGTACACGGTAGGGCTGGCCATGCACGGTACGG
>JAZBPM010000417.1:0-7956 GCA_036351615.1 Desulfofustis sp. | reverse complement strand
TTCGAGCAGGACATTATAGGAGTAGTAAAAGATACCCTTGACGCCGAAAACAACGACGACGGCGATGGTCAGCGTGTAGAGATAGAAGGCGTTTTTCTCGATAAAGATCTTGTCGAGCAGATCTTTGACCATGTAGGTCTGTGCGCCGGTCAACAGGGCCACGAACACCATGGCGATCATCGAGACGATGAGTTTGCCGCGGTAGGGGCTGAGAAAACGAAAAAGGCGCAGGAGGATTTCTTTATTGGACATACAACAAGGACTAAACGATGGTTGACGGTATGACATCCGATGAGCATCTCCCCGGCACGGTGCTCTGCGCTGGTGATTGATGCGAGTGTAATTCCCTCACGGTTGTACACCAGTGATCAGCTAAAGCAAAGAGATATTTATCGTTTCATCGCCAGGATAGCGGATAAAGGTCGTTTGATTTTGGTTGGATAACCGGTTTTTTTCCAGAGGCGATGAAAGAGACTGAACCACTGGTCCGGATAGGCGCGGATGGTCTTTTCGTAGTTTTTGATTGCCCGATTGCTGATATCGGCAATGGCCTGATCGTCGATCGCCGGGTAGGGCGGCAACGCGACCGGTTCGAAGTCGATGTGCAGCCGGCCGTCTTTGACGTAATAGACGCTGGTAAGCACCGGTGCTCCGGTTTTCAGGTGCAGCAACGCGGTTCCCCGGGCACAGACGTACGGGGTGTCGAAAAGCAAAACCGGTGTACCGTTGTCGGTATAGTTCTGGTCGAGGCTGATGATCAGGATGCGCCCCTGGCGCAAGGTGTCCTCGTAGACCTTCAGTTTCTGGAGGCTGTTGATATGTTCGAGATTCGACCCGTAGCGTTGGCGTTGCTTGACGAAAAAAGCATCGCATAACGGATTGCTCTGTTGCTGATAAATGAGGCTCGTTGGCCGTTTTCCCCGGCTGAACCAGGCGAAATAGGCCTCGAACCAGCAGCCGTGATAGGTTGTCAGAATAACCCCTTTGTTCATGCTCAGGGCCTCATCGAGGTGGTGCAATCCGGAAATGTGGGCGTCATCGATCAGCGCCGCCATTTTTTTTCGGTGAATGACCAGAATCAGGCCGGCAGCGGCGATAAACTGGCGGTAGGCGCTTTTCGCCAGGGCCAGTTTGTCGGTGTGGGACATTGTCGGGAAGACCGTGCCGATATTGTTGTAGACGACGGGCAGTCGAAACGGATAACAGACCCAGACCAGCCAGGCCAACGATGAAGTCAGCCCATTGATGACCGGCAACGGCAGGACGTTCACCGCGGCGACGGTAGCGCGCAGCAACAGATATTGTAAACGGTACGTGAGTTGCTGGGAACGTTTCATCTTTGTGGTTGAGCTGAGGTTTCGATCGGGATGGTTCCGCTCACCGGGAGAGAAGCGGTGATCGGTTCCCGTCAATTTGTTCTTATGGGAACCATGAAAAATTGTCATTTCGCCCAATTTCTTCGTTGCGCAATTAAATTTTATCCTCGGAATATCATGTATATGCCTGCGGTAAAATTTTCTTGCGCGCCTCGATCTTGAACGAAATTCCGAATTTTTCAAGCTCCCCTTATGATGCAGCGCTACTATAGCAAAGCGCAGGGGCGCCGGCACTATCAATTCTTGCTGTATTGTCGAAGGGGCGAGGGCCTGCACCGGTGACCGGTTTTCCGTTTCGGTAAAGCTCTTGCGAGGAGCCGCTGACGCTCTGTGCACCGTCACTTGCCACCGTTTTACCGGTAAGCAATTAATTTTTATGGGATGTTGAAAAAGCGGACATCTGGAGGTATAGTAGCCTCCGTCTTGTTCCCTGTCTTACCGTTGGCGCTGCTCACAGTGGATGTATCACCGGACGCTGGCTAGCAGCGCGCCGATCCGAATGGTAAAGAAACAGCATTGCGCTGTTGAGGGATTGCATTGTGCTGTCTAGATGAGTTCGTCTTGCTGATCAAGGGAAGAGCTATGAATACCTGGAACAGATGTGTTTTTTGCGGCGTAGTGCTGCTGAGCCTGATCATCACGGAACGGGGAATGGCCGCCACTGCCGAAAAGCCCGCACCGGTGATCGAGATCGACGCGGTGTGGACTGAGTTTGACGGGATCCGTCATGAAATATTCCATGCCAGTCGGCAAGCGGACCAATGGAGCGACCCTGAGATGATCACCGACGACTATTTTGACAACCAGTTGCCGGTTATTGATAGGGATAGCCGCGGACGTGCCTGGCTCGCTTGGACCGCCTACGATCGGCAGCAGACGGAACTCAGAGCTACCAGCGGTTGGAGCGGAGACTGGCAGGAGACTGTATCGGTAGCAGGAGCCATGACGACCAACACCTCTCCATCTCTCGTCGTCGATGGAAACGATGTGGTATGGCTGGTCTGGTCGGCCAATAGCGGCGGTCTTGATGATATTTATTATACCGCTTATCGGGACGGTGCCTGGACGGAACCGGTGATGGTCCATGGAGAAAATGATTGGGCCGATGTGCTGCCGACGATTTCCCTGAGCGACGGCGGCAGCCCGATCGTCCAATGGCAGGCATTGACCGCGGACGGCCCCGTGTATCTCGTGTCCGAATATAACGAGGATGGCTGGGCAGACGAGCAGATCGTCGATGAGACCGGTGGTGTAGCCACGGAAGCTGTCGATGAGGACGTGATCTTGCCAGAGTTCATTGAAAATATTGATACGCTGTTCCTTCGTATCTATCGCTGACAATAGTGTTGACGGGCCGCCTCTTTTCCTTGCGAGCGAGCCCTATTTCTGGACAAATGAAAGGATAAAAGGATCGGAGTCATGGTACGCAAACTTATGCTGGTCATGGTCCTGGTTGGTATGTCCTGTGCGGGACCAGCCAGCGGCGCTTTTGATTTTGGCGGTGATCAGACCGATGACAGCGGTACGACATCAAGGACCGTTTCTCCCGGGGAACGGCGGCGGATCGTCGCCTTTGGGGATTCCATAACCGCCGGCTACCGTGCGACTCCGTATTCCGTTTACCTGCAGCAGATGATCGACAGCAATGGCTGCAATGCCGTCGTTATCAATACCGGCAAGGGCGGCGAGAACACCATCAACGGCGCCCAGCGCATCAGCGACGTGCTCGGCGAGCATCTCCCCCACTATGTCCTGATCATGGAAGGGGCGAATGACGTCAAAATCGGGTTGTCCGCCCAGGCCGTTGTCGCCAATCTTGCAACGATGGCCAGCAAATCCGCGGCAGCAGGGGCGATACCGATTGTTTCGGCAATTACGCCAAACACCCAATCCGGATCGGAACGGCGTGAAATACCTGAGATATACAATCCGGGCATTGCTGCGATGGCTGCCAATAGCGGCATCAAGTTTGTCGACACCTACAACGCGGTGGCGGGTCCGAACTGGGGCAGCAATAATATCGATGGGATTCATATGTCCGATCAGGGCGCGCGCCTCTTGGCCCAGCAATATTTCGCGGTAATCCCCTGCGGTGGTGGAAGCGGCGGCAGTGGTGGTGGTGGAGGTGGCGGGGGCTGTTTTATCGCCACCGCGGCCTTCGGTTCTCCGCTTGATCCCTACGTGTCGCTGTTGAAGCAGTTCCGTGACCGGTATCTTCTCAACACTGCTGTCGGTAGCAGCGTGGTCGATCTTTACTACACGTATTCGCCGCCTCTGGCCGATTTCATCGCCGACAGAGAAATTCTGAAGGCCGCGGTTCGAGTGTTGCTGCTGCCCCTGATCGGTTGTGCCTATCTTCTGCTCAACGGTCTGGGGTACCTGCTGGTATTCGGTCTTGCCCTCTTTGTCCTGCTTGTGGCGGCGGGGCTGCGGTACCGAAGAAGGATGCGCCTCGCGTAGAACAGCATACGACGTTTATTTACTCAACCCCAAACCGGCCTGAGTCTACGGCCGGTTTTTTCTTTCATCACGCGACTATCTTATGTGCGGAATCTGCGGTTTCAACTGGAATGACGAGATGCTGGCCCGTTCCATGGCGAGCACGCTTGCCCATCGGGGGCCTGATCAGGAAGGGGTGTTTTGCGATGATCGGGTATCTCTGGCCCATCGCCGTCTGTCGATTATCGATCTGAGTGAAAACGGTCGTCAGCCGATGACCAACGAAGACGGCAGCGTGATTATCGTTTTCAACGGTGAGATCTACAATTTTGCCGAGCTTCGCGATGAATTGAAAAACAAAGGTCATCGGTTCGCCAGCCGCTCCGACACCGAAGTGATCGTCCACGGCTACGAAGAATGGGGGGTCGACGCGATCAACCGACTGCGCGGGATGTTCGCTTTTGCGCTCTGGGATAAGAAGAAGAAGCGATTGTTGTTGGCCCGGGACCGGATCGGTATCAAACCGCTCTACTATTATCACGGTGCCGATCGTTTCATTTTCGCCTCGGAGATCAAGGCGATTCTTGAAGATCGGGGCGTCGAGAGGCGAGTCAATTTTCAAGCGCTCTACGATTATCTCGGTTTCGAGTTCGTGCCTGCTCCGCAGACCATGTTCGAGGGTATCAGCAAGCTGCCGGCCGGACACTATCTCATTCTTGAAGACGGCAAGGTGAGCGTTAAACAGTATTGGGATCTTTCTTTTCAGGGGCACGACGTGCCGCGAGATTTCGGTGAGGCCGTTGAAAAGATGCGGGAACATCTCGATTTCGCAGTCAAGTCGCATCTGGTGAGTGATGTGCCGCTCGGTGTCTTCCTTTCGGGAGGTCTTGATTCCAGCTGCATCGTCGCTCTGATGAGAAGGCATATCAACGGCCCGTTGAAAACCTTTACCATTGGCTACGAAGACAAGACCTTCAGTGAACTCGATTATGCCGATCTGGTCGCTCGCCATTGCGGGACGGAGCATCACGTCCTGATGCTTGACACGATGCGGCCGGAATACGTCGAGCAGACGCTGTATCATCTCGACGAACCGATGACCGATCTGTCCACCGTGCCGCTGTACCTGCTCTGCCGGCAGGCCAAAGAGCACGTTACGGTATGCCTGTCCGGGGAAGGGGCTGACGAGAGCTTCGCCGGCTATGACCGTTTCAAGGCGAGCCGTCTGAACCGATGGTTCAGCCTGATGCCGCCGCTTATCCGCAGGGAGATCATCGGCCGGATGGCCGCGCTGTTGCCGGATCAACCCCAGAAGAAAGGCGCCGTCAATATTCTCAAGCGTTTTGTCGAAGGGGCCAATCTCAATCCGGACGGCCAGCATCTCCGCTGGCAGTATTTCCTCAACGACCGTCTGGAAGATGGCCTGTTCAGCAACGGTTTCAAGGCCGCCGTTCGCCGTGAGCCCTTTCGACAGGTCAAGGAGTATAGTGATCGCTGCGACGCCGGAAGGGATGCGTTGAACCGGGAAATCTATCTGGATATGCGCTTCATGATGACCGATTCGGTGCTGATGAAGGTTGACCGGATGTCGATGGCAAGTTCGTTGGAGATACGGGTGCCGCTGCTCGATCACGTGCTGGTTGAATATATGGCGGCGCTACCGGGAGACTGGAAGCTGAAACGGATGACGACCAAATACATCTTCCGGGCTGCGCTTGCCGGGCTGCTGCCGGACAAGGTTGTGTATCGCGGCAAGCAGGGGTATAGTTTGCCGGTAAAGCATTTGCTGCGCGGTGATCTGAAGCGGTATATGGTCGGCCTGCTGAAAGATTCCCGTCTGTTGCGGGAGCAGATGGATACCGCCTATATCGATCGGCTGATCGATGAACATACCACGATGAAGCACAACCATAACCATATTCTCTGGGCGTTGATCAACGTGGCCATCTGGCATAACCGGTTCTTCGATTGACCCCATGGTTGGAGGTCACAACGAACGAAGAAATCGGGGTCGTGGTCGGAAGATCCGGTTTTTGAAAGTTAACGGGGGACAGGTTAAAACCTGTTCCGCCGATTTTCGTATAACCGCCTGACGGGACGTCGCAACGAACGATGAAAATCGGTGTCGTGGTCGGCAGATCAGGTTTTTGAAAGTTAGCGGGGGACAGGTTAAAACCTGTCCCGCCGATTTTCATATAAAGCTGTTTTTTGATGGCAGTTACAAGATGAGCATGTCGTGATGGAAAAAACCCATGCAGCGGTAACCGGAAAAGGATCGCCGTTGGCCAAGTATCAACATGTCGTCGTCGGCAGTCGCTCGCTTGGTCGTCTGCTCTATTTCGAATTTTGCCAGCTGCTCTCTCTGTTGCCCGGGGCACCCGGTATGATGCTGCGTAAACTGTTCTGGCCGCGGCTCTTTGGTGCCTGTGGCAAAAAGACCGTTTTCGGACACGGAATCGTGCTGCGTCATCCCGGCCGCATCAGGCTCGGTGATGCGGTGGTGATCAGCGAGTATTGCGTTCTCGATGGACGGCACTCGTTGACGGGTAACGCCATCAATATCGGCGACGGGACGATCCTGTCCAACAACGTGATGCTTTCCTGCAAAGACGGCACCATCACTATCGGGAGCCAGGTGGGCGTCAACGCATATACCGTAATCCAGTCCACCAACAACAATCCGGTTACCATCGGCGACGATTGCGTCATCGGCCAGCGGTGTCTGGTGATCGGCGGCGGAAATTATGATATCTCTCAGCCCGGTGAACTGATCCGGAGCCAGCCAATTACGGCCGACGGCGGCGTCGCGGTGGCCGACAATGTCTGGCTCGGTGCCAATGTCACCGTGCTGGGTGGAGTCAGCGTCGGCGAAGGCAGTGTTGCCGCCGCCGCGTCGGTAATCACCAGGTCCGTCCCCGCTTTTTCCGTCTGCATGGGGGTGCCGGCCCGTGTCGTGAGACAGCGATCGTAATATGCGCCGGCTTGCCCTTGTCGCCCTGAAGCTGGCAGTGAGTCTGGGACTGCTGTTGCTGCTCTATCGACAGACGCCGATTGAGCAGATCAAGGCATTGCTGGTATCTATAGAATTCGGTTACCTGCCGATTATCGCACTGCTGCTGCTGTTCAATACCATCATCTCCGCCTGGAAATGGCAGCTCTTTCTCAGGGCCGACGGCGTTGTAATCGGTCTTGGCGATCTGGTCGTCTCCTATATGAGCGGCACCTTTTGTAATCTGTTCCTGCCGTCCAATATTGGCGGCGATTCGTACCGGATCTACGATATCGCCCGGCGCAGCCGTGATGGGGCGCGCTCGGCAGCGTCGGTGTTTGCCGATCGGTTTTCCGGTTTTATCGCGCTGGTGGTGCTCAGCCTGCTGTCGTCGGTGTACGTTTCGCTGCAGTTTGGCTCGCCCGGTTTTATGCTGGTACCGCTTGGCCTGTTGGCCGCTTTTCTTGCTGTGCTTGCCGTCATTGCCCGGCAGACACCGCTTCGCCGGCTATTGGCGGTTTCCGGTCTGAACCGTTTCGCGGTTATCGAGCGATTGACCGAGAAATTGCTCCTGTCGTTTGCCTGTTATCGGGCCAATACCGGGCTGCTGGTGCAGGTGATGCTGCTTTCTTTCGCGTTTCAGGTTTCATTGATTACTGTCGTTTACCTGATGGCCTGCGCTCTCGGGGCGCAACTGCCATTTTTTTATTTCAGTGCATTTGTCCCATTGATCACCCTGATGGAGGCGCTGCCGATCTCAATCTACGGCGTCGGTATTCGCGATTACGGCTACGTCCTGTTTTTTACCAGGGTCGGCATGGGCGATATCGAAGCGAGGACGCTGGCGGTGCTCTTTGTTGTGGTTGCGGTCTGTTATTCATTGATCGGTGGACTTTTCTTCCTGTATCGTATCTGGCAACAGCCGGGAGGAACTCCCACCGGTGATAAGAGGCGCCAGAGCGGTGATGGGCGATGATTTGGCAAGCAGAGACCAAGCGATGATGCGGTTAGCTCCGCGGGAGGATCAGGTGTGAAAATATCCGTCGTGGTTCCGGCGTATAACGAGGAACAGAACATCAGCCTACTATACCAGGAAACCAGAGAGGTCCTGGAGCGGCTCGATTGTTCCTGGGAGATCATTTTTGTCGATGA
>JAZBPM010000416.1:0-5001 GCA_036351615.1 Desulfofustis sp. | reverse complement strand
CGGCCTACCCAGGCGCGATTTTCCAGGCGAAACGGACGGCTGATGTCGATAGTGTCACTGACGGCGAGCGGCCCCTGCTGGTTGAGTGAGGTAAAAACGGAATATTCATCGAGAAGCGACATGGGCGAATAGCTCCTGGTCCTATTGGGAACCTTGAAAAATTGTCATTTCGCCCAATCTCATCGTTGCGCAATCAAATTCTATCCTCGGAATATCATCCATGCCTGCGGAAAAATTTTCTTGCGCGCCTCGATCTTGAAAGAAATTCCGAATTTTTCAAGGTCCCCTCTTGTTGCCGACAGGTTGAATATCGATTTCCGGTGGTCGTCTCTGCCAGCTAGTGATCCTGTAAAAGCGCAGCGTGTCGGGCAAATACCTTGAGATTTCTCCGGCCATCTGCTAAGCAGACTGAGCAGATGGAGTGACCGGTGCCATTGGCGTACGGTACTCCTAGATCGCTGAATTCAACCGGAGTCGTAATCATATGTATCGTAATTTTGCCATTGTTCCCCGGATAATTTTCGGCCGGGGATGTTTCGCTCAAGTCGATGATATCCTGGCCGAGCGCCGCTCGGACGGCGGTTCGATGGTCTTCATCCTCGATGACGTGCATCGTGGCCGCCCGCTGGAAGGGCGCATCCCGCTGCGCGGCAGTGACACAGTCCTGCACGTCAACGTTGACGACGAACCGAAAACGTCATACATCGATGCCCTGGTCGGGCAAATCAAAGAGATGCTTCCCCGATTGCCGGACGGTGTTATCGGCATCGGCGGCGGAGCCACGCTCGATATCGCCAAGGCGGTGGCCTTGCTGCTGAGCAACCCGGGCTCGGCGGCCGATTATCAGGGCTGGGACCTGATCAAGACGCCGGCCATTTATAAGGTCGGTATTCCAACGTTGTCGGGTACCGGGGCGGAGATATCACGGACCACCGTGCTCACTGGTCCGCAGAAGAAACTCGGCATCAACTCCGCCTACACCCTCTATGACCAGATCGTCCTTGATCCGGAACTGCTCGCCGGGGTACCAAAGGACCAGTGGTTCTATACCGGCATGGATTGCTATATCCATGACGTCGAATCGCTGCAGGGCACCTATATCAACGAGTTCAGCAAGGCCTATGGGGAGAAGTCGATCGACCTGTGCCGGCAGGTATTTCTCGAGGATCATCCCGACAAGGACGACAAGTTGATGATGGCCTCCTATTTCGGCGGCATGAGTATCGCCTATTCCCAGGTCGGCGCCTGTCATGCTCTGTCCTATGGGCTCTCCTTCATTCTCGGCATTCACCACGGTATCGGCTGCTGCATCGCTTTCGATCAACTCGACGAATTCTATCCCGACGGCGTTGCCGAATTTCGGCAGATGATGGCTCGTCACGATATCGCGCTGCCCCGCCAGGTTACTGCCGGCCTCAGCGATGACGAGATGGAGCGTATGGTCACGGTCGCTCTCGGCCTCGCCCCGCTCTGGGAGAATTGCCTGGGGCCTGACTGGCAGCGGTTGATGACCCGCGAGCGGGCCCGCGGACTGCTGCAGCGGATGTAGCAGGTGGTGGCTACCGCAGCCGTGAAGGCGGTGGTAGCCGCCACTATCGGCGCCATGCGCCCCTTTAAGGGCGAAAGACGTCCTCGGCAAAGCGCAGGGTGGCGAAATAGTCGTCCACAGTTTCGGCCCGACGGATCAGCCGGATTGTCTTATCGCTGCCGAGCAGCAGTTCCTGCGGTCGCAGCTTGCCGTTGTAGTTGAACCCCATCGCGTGCCCGTGCGCCCCGGTGTCGTGGATGACCAGAAGATCGCCGTCGGCGATCTTCGGCAGCTGCCGCTGGACCGCGAACTTATCGTTGTTCTCGCACAATGAACCGACCACGTCCACTGTTTCGGTCGGGCCGGTGCCCTTCTTGCCAATCACCTCGATGTGATGATAGGCGTCGTACATGCCCGGGCGCATCAGCGCCGACATGGAGGCGTCGACACCGACGTAGGTGCGATAAATCTCCTTGCGGTTGATGGCCCTGGTGATCAATGCGCCGTGTGGTCCGGTCACGTAGCGGCCGCTCTCCATATAGAGGGCCGGCATGGCTCCGGTCCGGTCGCGAAAGCCTTGAAACAGAGCCGTGATCTCCCGTGCCATGACGGGCAGGTCGAGCGCGTTTTGGTCCGGCCGGTAGGGAATGCCGAGGCCGCCGCCGATATTGATGAACGCGAAGGTGATGCCGAGCTGCCGCTGGATTGTCTCGGCCAGCGTCAGCAACATGTCGGTGGTGGCGACCATATAGCGATAATCGAGTTCGTTGGAGGCGAGCATCGTATGCAGGCCGAAGCGTCTGGCGCCGCGCTGCCGGGCCTGGCGATAGGCGTCGACGATCTGCTCGCGGCTGACCCCGTACTTGGCTTCCACCGGGTTGCCGATAATCGCATTGCCGGCCCGTTCCGGACCGGGATTGTAGCGGAAGCATATCGTCTCAGGCAGATTCTCCACTTTGTCGAGCAGGGTGATATCGTCGAGGTTGAGGATACTGCCGCCATCGACGGCTGCCACCTCGAATTCCTCGGGGCTCGTGTTGTTGGAGGTGAACATCAGGTCGTCACCGCGACCTCCGACCTGCCGAGCCAACAGCAACTCCGGGATGGAACTGCAGTCGAAACCGAAACCAGCGTCCCGGGTGATCGCCAGGATGGCCGGGTTGGGCAGGGCTTTGACGGCGTAATATTCGCGAAAACCGTCGATGCCGGCAAAGGCCTCGTTAATCTCTCGGCAGGTCTGCCGGATGCCGGTCTCGTCATAGATATGAAACGGCGTCCCGAAGTGATCGGCAAGCGCCGGTGCAAGCGGGTACAGGCGGTCCTTGAAACTGTCTGACAACGGCATATCACTATCCTTGTTTGTGTGAAGAGATGGGGATGCGGGCGGTTTCTTTGCTGGTGGCCAGGACCGGCAGGGTTCTGGTTGAGCGAATTCCGGCGATGGTCAGAATAGACTCGCGCAGCACCCGATCGAGCGCCGCCATGTCGCTGCAGCGCACCTTTATCAGGTAGCAGTCGTCACCGGAGATGCGGTGTACCTCCTGGACCTGTTCGAGACGGCCGAGTGCGGTTTCGATGGCCGACAGGTCGGCCTGAGCCGAGAGAAAAAGCTGGACAAAGGAGATCAGGGCGCAGTCGAACTGTTCGGCATTGAGCCGCACCTCATAACCGTCGATGATCCCCTGGTTCTCCATCTTGCGAATGCGCTCCAGGACTGCCGATGGTGCCAGATTAATCAAGCGGGACACTTCGACGTTCGGAATCCGTGCTTTTTCCTGAAGAATCTTCAGTATTTCAATATTTGTCTGGTCGATGGACTGCATTTTTGTGTTCTTTGAAAAGTTATTTATGGAGAACGATATTCTCCATAAATAAATTAGTCAAGAATATAATTCTAAATATTGTCGATTCCCCTGAGTTCCAGTCGATATCGACCACCGGAAACGAGGTGCTTGCCGTTTGTCTTCTCGCCCTGTCGTGCCTATAAAATAAAGAAGATTTTCACGAAAAGCGAAGGATGGATCGGCGAGAGAGTGGGGGATTTCTTCCCGGGAGAAACTATGAAAACCTTTGTTGTGACGATGTTGTTGATGGCCCTGGCTCCGGTGACCGAGGTTGTCGCTCGGCAGCTTTACCAGTTACCGGATGGTCGGAGCCTTCAGTTGGAAACGGTGACCCGGGGACTCGGTGTGGTCTGGGGCATGACCTTTATCGACGCCGACACCTTGCTTGTCGCCGAGCGGCAGGGACGGATCGGCCTGATCGCTGTTGCCGACGGCAGCCATCGTCCGCTCGAAGGTCTGCCGGAGATTCTTGCCGAAGGGCCGGGAGGGCTGCTTGACGTTGCAGTCCCGCCGGAGTATCGGACCGGCGATTATATCTATCTGACCTATGTCAAACCGGGGCCCGACGGTCAGGGTGCAACGACGCTGGCGCGGGCCAGACTGGCCGGCGATAGACTGCAGGACTGGCAAGATCTGCTGGAGACCCGGTCGCGGACCGCGACGACGCGTCATTTCGGCAGTCGGATTGCCTTTGATGGTGCCGGGCATCTCTTTTTTTCCGTTGGCGACCGCGGCGTGCGTGAGACGGCTCAGGATCGAAGTTCCCATAACGGCAGCGTGCTGCGGCTCCGCCTCGACGGCAGCCTGCCTCCGGACAATCCGCTGATCGGTATCGACGGGACTCTGCCTGAGATCTGGAGCTGGGGCCATCGCAACATCCAGGGACTCGCCTATGATGAGCAGGCCGATCGGCTCTGGGCAATCGAGCATGGACCTCGCGGCGGCGACGAATTGAATCTAATTCGTCCGGGCCGCAATTACGGATGGCCGGAGGTGTCGCATGGCATGGAGTATTGGGGGCCGATCCGGGTCGGTGAGGCCCGCGAGCGGGAAGGGGTCGAGCCGCCGGTCAAGGTCTATATCCCGTCTATCGCCCCGGGCAGTCTGTTGCTCTATACCGGCGAGGCGATCCCTGCCTGGCGGGGTAATCTGCTGGCCGGGTCGCTGGTCTTGCGCCATCTGAACCGGATCGTGCTGGATGAGCGCGGTGAGGCGATCGGTGAAGAACGGTTGCTGACCGATCTCGATGAACGCATCAGGTCGTTGGCCCAGAGTCCGGAGGGTTTTGTCTACCTGTCAACCGACAGCGGTTTAGTGCTGCGCTTGGTGCCGGCCGACTGAGTGGGATAGCCCGTTTCAGCCCTTCTTCTTCGGCGGGAGGGCGTCGGTAATCGAGCCGTCCACCATTTCCGCGGCAAAGGCAAAGGTCTCGGCCAGGGTCGGGTGGGCATGCACGGTCTTGCTGATATCCTCGGCATCGGCGCCCATCTCCAGGGCGAGCACCGCCTCGTGGATCAACTCGCCGGCGTTGGCCCCGCAGATACCGGCGCCGATGATTCGGCCGCCGCCCGATTCGAAGAGGACCTTGCTTGCACCAGTGGCGGCGCCGGCACTCAATGCCCGTCCGCT
>JAZBPM010000415.1:0-9833 GCA_036351615.1 Desulfofustis sp. | reverse complement strand
CCGCCGGTGTCGGACGTCCTGTCCGCCGCCCTTCGGGCCTGATTCTCCGGCCCGCCGGGCCTTCGCGATGCAGCCTCCGGCAGGACCGGCCAGCCCTGCCGGCTGAGCTGGTAGTGAGCGTAAAGCAGGTTAAAACCCTTCTCGCCGTTAAAGAGATTGACAAACCCGCGGCTGATTAATACAACAACGGGCAACTGTGCCTGAAAACATATCGTCCCGTCGTATCCAGGCCCCGCATTTATATTACAGGAAACTTTGAAAAATTGTCATTTCGCTCAATCTCATCGTTGCGCAATCAAATTTTATCCTCGGAATATCATGTATACGCCTGCGGTAAAATTTTCTTGCGCGCCTCGATCTTGAACGAAATTCCGAATTTTTCAAGCTCCCTGCAATTGTCCTTTTTATCTCCATAATTTGGAAAAAACATGCAGCGCCGCACCGGGATGAATCGCCTGGCCGGAACCAGCTGACACACACGGATAGATGACTGAAAAAACACTTATCATTGCGGAAAAACCTAGCGTTGCCGGGGACCTGGTGAAGGTCTTGCCCGGCCGCTTCAAAAAGACTCGCAGCCATTACGAGGGAGATCACTACATCGTCTCCTTCGCCATCGGGCATCTGGTTTCCATCTGTTATCCGGAAGAGATCGACCCCCGCTATCAAAAATGGCGCATGGAAGATCTGCCGATCCTGCCGCAAACATTCCCGCTCAAAGTGCTCGACTCGACCAAGTCCCAGTTTAATGCACTGCAAAAACTGATTCGGCGCAACGACGTGGCGACCATTATCAACGCCTGCGACGCCGGCCGGGAAGGCGAGTTGATCTTCAAGTACATCATCAGCCTCGTCTGGAACAAATCGGTGGCCCAGAAAGTCCTCAAACGGCTTTGGCTGCAATCGATGACCGATGATGCGATCAAGAAAGGACTCTCGTCGCTGCGCAGCGATCCCGAAATGGTGCCATTGGAGGACACCGCACGATGCCGCTCCGAGTCCGACTGGCTGATTGGCATCAACGCCACCCGGGCGCTGACTGCCTACAAGTCCCGTTTCGGAGGATTTTTCAAGACCCCGTGCGGCCGGGTTCAGACACCGACTCTATCCCTGCTCGTAAAACGGGAGCAGGAGCGCCAGCGGTTTGTTGCGCGGCCCTATACCACGCTGCTCGCCACCTTTACCGCGGTGAGCGAAAGCTATACCGGCAAGTGGATCGATACCACCTTCAAAAAGGATCCCGCCGACCCCGACCGGCGGGCCGATCGTATCTGGGAGCCCGAACGGGCCGAGGCCATTATCGACGCCTGCACCGGCCAACCGGGAACAGCCGAAGACTCCTCGAAGGAAACCCAGCAGATCGCGCCGCAGCTCTACGACCTTACGTCACTCCAGCGGGAAGCCAACTCGCGTTTTGGCTTTTCGGCCCAGAATACGCTCAGCATCGCTCAATCACTCTATGAACGGCACAAGGTTCTGACCTATCCGCGGACCGACTCCCGGTACCTGACCCGGGATTACCGGGCGACGGCCGCGTCCGTCTGCAAGACCCAGAAAAACTGGCAGTACGGAACGCACGCCGAGACCGTTCTGGAGAAAAAATATATCGGCGCCAACCCTCGGGTCTTCAACGACGCCAAAGTCTCGGACCATCACGCCATCATCCCGACCAATAAACTGCCGGCCGATCTGAGCGAGGCTGAACTGAAGATCTACCGGATGGTCGTGCAGCGCTTTCTTGCCGTTTTTTTCCCGCCGGCCCGCTACCTGCAGACCAGGCGCATCACCGTCGTTGCCGAGGAGTCCTTCCTGACCGAAGGCAAGATCCTGCTCGATCCGGGCTGGAAAGCGGTTTACCTGGACGGGGGCAGCGAAAAGGGCGACGGCATGCTCAACGCCTTGCCCGCCGGCGCCGCCATCACCTGTACGGCAGTTGAAGCCCAAGCCGCCGAGACCAAGCCACCAGCCCGTTTCAGTGAAGCGACCCTGCTATCGGCCATGGAGAACTCCGGCAAACTGATTGATGACGAGGAGCTGGCCGAGGCGATGAAAGAACGCGGCCTCGGCACCCCGGCGACCCGAGCGGCGATCATCGAAAAACTGCTCAACGAGAAATACCTGGTTCGCGAAGGCAAGGAGTTGGCCCCGACCGGCAAGGCCTTCGAGCTCTTCGCTCTGCTCGAGGCCATGCGCATCGACGTACTCGCCTCGCCGGAAATGACCGGCGATTGGGAGTTCAAGCTCAACCAGATTCTCAAGGGCCAACTCACCAGAGAGCAGTTCATGAAAGAGATCCGCGATCTGACCAGGCAGATCACCGAGCGGATCAAAGGATACGAAGATAATCACGAGCAACGGCAGGCCCCGTTCAGCCCGGTGGGTGATGTCGTTTTCTTCGAGACACCGACCGCCTATATCAGCGAGGATAAGCGGCTGACCATCCGCAAGATCCTCGGCGGCCGGGTCATGGAGCCGCAGGAGATCGTTGCTCTGATCAAGGGCGAGACGATCGGTCCGTTCAGCGACTTTCGCTCGAAAAAAGGCAAACCCTTCACCGCGTCGGTTCGCTTGACCAACGACAAAGTCGATTTCATCTTCGCAGACACCACCGACGGTCTCGATATCGATGCTATTAAAGAGGCCGGTTCGCTCGGCCCGTCGCCGATCGACAACACGCCGGTATACGAGACACCGGCCGGCTACCTGTCTGAATCAGCTCTGGATAACGACGAAAAAAGCGGCCTGAAAATCAGCAAAGTGATTCTCGGAAAAACCATTACCCCGGACGCCATTCGGCACCTCCTGACTGAGGGGAAAACACCGCTCATCAAAGGCTTTATCTCCAAGAAACGAAAACCGTTCGATGCCTACCTGCTGATCGACGGCCGCGGCAAGATCACCTTCGAGTTTCCACCGCGCCGTCCCCGACAAACCGCGAAAAAGCATTGACACTTCAGAATTTAAACGGCACAAAAGAAAAGATGAAACGTTTAAAGAAAGAGTTTCAGGCCCTCGACGGCCGGGAACTCGCCCTCACCTGCTCACGTATCGCCGAAAACGGCAAAGCGGATGACGTCGTCGTCCTCGATGTCCGCGGCAAAGCCTCGTTCAGCGATTACTTCGTGATTATGAGCGGCCGCTCCACCCGGCACGTTCAGGCCCTGGCCGAGAGTATCGAAAACGAATTGCGTTCCAAGCGGATCAAGACATCCCAGGCCGAAGGGCTGCAAGAGGGAACCTGGGTACTGCTCGATTTAGGCGATGTAGTCGTTCACGTATTTTATCACGAACAACGCTCATTCTATGATCTCGAAGGTCTCTGGCACGACGCTCCGCGCCTTGATCTAACGCCTGTTGCCAACGGCTGACCACCCCCGGCAACGGACCTGCGCGACGCCGTCTCAATCCCGTTGAACCACGAACCGACCTGAGCATCGAGCTCTCCGAAACCATGAAATATATCAGCACTCGCGGCGGTATCGCCGCCATCTCATTTACCGAAGCAGTCATGATGGGATTGGCCACCGACGGCGGTCTGCTGTTGCCGCGGACCATCCCCCGTGTGGATCGACCCACGTTCGAGTCCTGGCAGGGACTGAGCTATCAGGAACTGGCCTTTGAGGTCATGTCGCGCTTTATCGACGACATCCCGACTTCCGACCTGAAATCCCTGATCGCCGCATCCTACTCGAGTTTCGACCATCCGGAGATAACACCGCTCGTCCATCTCGACGACCTGCATATTCTCGAGCTCTTCCATGGTCCGACCTTCGCCTTCAAGGACATCGCACTGCAGTTTCTCGGCAATCTCTTCGAGTATCTGCTGAGCAAAAATGACTCCTACCTGAATATCCTCGGCGCCACCTCGGGCGATACCGGCAGCGCCGCCATATACGGGGTCCGGGGCAAGGAACGGATTGCCATCTTCATCCTCCACCCGCACCAGCGTATCAGTGCGGTGCAGGAGCGGCAGATGACGACGGTAACCGACGCCAACGTCTTCAATATCGCCATTGAAGGAACCTTCGATGACGGGCAGGCTATCGTCAAAGAGATGTTCGGTGATGTGGCCTTCAAGCAAGCCCATCACCTCGGCGCCATCAACTCGATCAACTGGGCCCGGGTACTTGCCCAGGTGGTCTACTACGTCGCCAGCTGTCTGCATATCGCCGGTCATGAAAACGACCGGGCCGCCACCTTTGCCGTACCGACCGGCAATTTCGGCGATATCTTCGCCGGCTACATCGCCAAAAAGATGCTGCCCGAAGGATGTATCAGCAAGCTGGTGCTGGCCACCAACGCCAACGACATCCTGGCCCGGGCCATCAACAACGGCGACTACTCGCTGGGACAGGTGGTCGCCACGTCCAGTCCATCAATGGATATCCAGGTAGCCTCTAACTTTGAGCGCTATCTCTACTATCTGCTTGACAGTTCACCGGAACACGTCAGAGACGCAATGGCGCACCTCAAGGAAACGGGCGGCCTGCAACTCGACGACTGTCTCGGCCACATGCGGCGCGATTTTGTCGCCGTGGCAGTGTCCGAAGACGACGTGCGAGCCACCATCGCCGACTATCACGAACGCTACGGCTACGTGCTTGATCCGCATACCGCCGTCGGCGTCCGGGCAGCTACCCAGCATCGAGCCAAAGGAATCTCGACGATCTGTCTGGCCACTGCACATCCGGCAAAATTTTCGACGGTTGTCGAGGAGGCCACCGGCCGACCCGTCGATCTGCCGCCACCGCTGGCCGAACTGCAAGACAAGCCGACCCGCTGCGAAGTCATGCCTGCCGATCGGACCGCTATTACCGCCTTTATCGAGCAGCACGCCATCCGTCGGTAATGGTTTTTTCAATCACGGCATATATCGACGAGGTCAACCGGGCCGCTGCCTACCTGCAGGCGCACCTCGGTCCTCTGCCCGACACCGCCATCCAGTTGGGAACCGGTCTCGGCGCTTTTGCCGACCATATCGAGACGGAACAAGTCATTGCCTACCGCGACATTCCCGGCTTTCCCCGGGCCACTGTCCCCAGTCACCGCGGCAGTCTGATCGTCGGCACCGTCAATGGCCGGCGACTGGTCGTCCTGTCCGGACGGTTCCACTATTACGAAGGCTACTCCACCAAGGAAGTGACCTTTCCGATCCGTGTCCTGCAGATGCTCGGTTTGCAGCGATTGATTATCACCAATGCCGCCGGCGGCCTGGACCCGACCTTAAAACCCGGCTCGATCATGATCATTCGCGATCACCTCAACTTTCTCGGCGAAAATCCGCTCCGCGGCCCGAACGTCGAAGCATGGGGGCCACGGTTTCCTGATTTCTCGCAGGCCTATCAGCCGCGGTTGATCGAGTTGGCCCTGGCCGGCGCCGAGAGTTGCGGCCTGAAGGATGTGATCACCACCGGCGTCTATGTCTGCATTCCCGGCCCAAGTTTGGAAACCCCCGCCGAAACCCGCTGGCTCAGGAATTGTGGGGCCGATGCCGTCGGCATGTCGTCGGTCCCGGAAGTAATCGTTGCCCACCATGGCGGTATCGAAGTCCTCGGCCTGTCCGCCGTCTCCAATGTCAACGATCCGGACGATTTCCAGCCGTTGTCGCTCGGTTCCATTATCGAGGAAGCCGCCGCCATCGAACCGAAGCTCGAGCGGTTGGTCATCGACATCATCACCCGGCTGCACCCCCCAGCCTAACAGGATTTTCATGACGCTACCCGCCGCCCCGACCCGCCAACTGATTTCCGCTCGCTACCTGCTGCCCACCTGGAGTCAGCAAGACTGCATTGAAGACGGGGCCGTCCTCGTCTGCGGCGATACCATCGAGGCGATCGGCAGCCGCAGTGACCTGCACCGCCGCCATCCGGACCTGCCGGAACTGCATGAACCGCACGGCCTGATCATGCCCGGTCTGATCAACACCCACACCCATGCACCGATGTCCTGTTTCCGCGGCCTGGCCGACGACCTGCCGCTGATGACCTGGCTGCAGGACCATATTTTTCCGGTCGAGGCCCGTCTTGACCGGGAAACGGTCCGGTTGGCAGCCGAACTGTCCATCGCCGAGATGATCAAATCCGGCACCACGAGTTTTTGCGACATGTACCTGTTCGCCGATCAGGTCGCCCTGGCGGCCGACGCGACCGGCATGCGCTGCTGGTTCGGCGAGGTGCTCTACGATTTCGACTCGCCCTGCTACGGCGCTCTCGAGAACGGACTGCGGTTGACCGGAGAGCTGATCGAGCAGTATCGCGATCACCCCCTTATCACCGCCACCGTCGATCCGCACAGCATCTATACCTGTGCTCCGAAGCTGCTCGAAAGATGCGCCGAACTTGCAGCCGACACCGCCAGCCTGCTGGTCATCCATCTGGCCGAGACCCAGTTCGAGGTACAAACCTGCCGCGAGTTGTACGGTCTGACTCCGGCCCGCCATCTCGACCGTCTCGGTCTGCTCGGCGAGCACACGCTGGCCGCCCACGGCGTCTGGCTTGACGAGGGAGACATCGAACTCTTGAGCAAGCGCGGCACCAGCGTCGCCCATTGCGTCGAATCAAACCTGAAACTCGCCTCCGGTGTGGCCCCGGTTCCGCAACTGCTTGACCACGGTGTAACCGTCGCCCTCGGTACCGACGGCAGCGCCAGCAACAACGATGTCGATCTCTTCGCCGAAATGAGCAGTGTCGCCAAAGTCCACAAGGGAGTGAACCTGGACCCGACTGTGATGTCCGCCGAGACTACCCTGCGTGCGGCCACGCTCGGCGGCGCCGAAGCACTCGGAGCCGGGCAGCTGATCGGCACACTGGCTCCGGGGAAACAGGCCGATCTGATCGTTCTCGACCTCGATCAACCGCACCTGACCCCGCTCTACAATATCCCGTCACACCTGGTCTACGCCGCCCGCGGCGCTGACGTGATCCATTCGCTGATCGCCGGCCGTCTCGTCATGAAGCAGCGGCAACTGCAAACCATCGACGAAGCAGCGATCATCGCCGCAATGCAGGCCCTTGGCGGCCGGGTACAAGCTATCAGGAACACGGTGCGCACCTCTTGCTGACACGGCGATCGATTACCGGTCGACAAAGAATTACGGAACACTCGCCCCGCTTGACTTTCTTGCTATACTGCTCTAAAGTCAGCGGAGAATTGTCGAGGGGTAATCCGTCGCGCTCACCGACCTTTGTGGTCGAGAGCCGCCCCTGAACCGTTTTTAACGAGGTAGCGTATGTTCGGACTGGGAATGCCGGAACTCATCATTATATTGGTTATCATCGTCATCATTTTCGGGGCGGGCAAACTTCCTGAAATAGGCTCCGGTATCGGTAAAGGCATCAAGAACTTCAAAGAGGCGACCAAACAGGAAGAAAAAAAAGCACTCGACGAAGAAAAATCCGACAAGAACGACCCCCCGTCTGCCTGAGTCACCGCCGCAAACCTTCACCCAGGAGTCTTCATCATGTTTGGACTCGGCACCCCAGAACTGGTCATCATCCTCGCCATTGCCTTTCTCGTCTTCGGTGGCAAGAAACTCCCGGAGATCGGTTCCGGGCTCGGCAAGGCCATTTCCTCATTCAAGAAAGGCGTCAGTGACGTCGAAGATACCGGCACCGGCCTGATTAACGATCTTCCCGGCGTCAAAGAGGTCAAGGACGTCAAGGAGCAGGTGGACCAGGTTAAAAATATCGGCAAGGTCCTCAAGTAGTTCTGCCCACTCGCCTGTTTTTCCAGGTCGGTTGGCGCTCGATGGCCCGGTGGTGGTAATACGTCGTGCATTGTGCTGCCACTTTTTTTCTGTCGTTTTCAGCCATTTCACCACAAGTATCTTACCGTGATCAGCGATTTTGCGTCCCACCTTTGACGATTTCACGCATTCCGTTCGCACGCCCCCCGTTATCAGTTCGTTGTCGCTCTAGAGCTTCTTGACGAAGCCGCCTTTTTTTTGTATTTCTGCAGTTTCGCTTTACCCGACCGGCCGGCCGGTCGGTCCACAGCACCCCTGCACGGTCCCCCCCGGAGCCGACAAGGAAACCGCCGCCACCGAGCGGTGTTACTCCCCTCAGGAGACAAACAGATGTGTCGATTAGCATTGAAAACAGCCAATGAACCGTTCTCTCCCTTCGACGTGTTGATGGCCATGGAGGCCATGCAGGAGGGATACGACGGCTCCGGTCTCGGCTTGTTGCTGCGCGGCATGGAATTCGAGGATTTTCGCTACAATCCGAAATTCCCGATCCTCTCCGGCATCGCCGAAAACGAAAAGGCCTGGCGCCGGCTGGACAACTTCATGGAAGAACGCGGCTACGAGCTCAAATACGACCATAAATTCCACATGAAACGCTCCTTCATGGACGGCAAGGACCGCTACCGCTATTTCGTCCGGGCCTACCGTATGCCCGACCGATTCGGTGACGCCAGTCGTGAAGACAGGGAGATGGAGTTGCTCAAAACCAGACTCGCCCTTCGCCAGGACGGCGAGCAGCATGGCAACGACCTGTCGGTCTTCTCTTTCTGGCCCGATGTGACGATGATCAAGGAAGTCGGCTGGCCGTTGCAGGTCGGCAATCTGCTCAGCCTCCATGACGGCCAGATCAAGTCCCGCGTCTGCATGGCGCAGGGCCGGCAGAATACCAACTACGGCATCAATCTCTACGCCTGCCATCCATTTTTCATTCAAGGCATCGCCACCATGACCAACGGCGAGAACACCGCCTTCGTACCGATCCGTGACTGGCTGGTCGGCCGCAATCTGCCCGGCTATCTCGGTTACCAGAGCGACTCGGAGGTGTTCACCCATATTCTGCACTACACCCTGAAGCATCTGAAACTGCCGCTGCAGACCTACAAGCATATCATCACGCCGCTCAGCGCCGTCGAACTGGAGCGCCACCCGCAGGGCGAATTTCTCAAGGGGTTGCGCAACGCCTGCCGACGGCTGATCATCGATGGGCCGAACGCGGTGATCGGCACATTGCCCGACGAGAGTTGCCTGCTGGTCATGGACCACAAAAAACTCCGCCCGGCCACCGTCGGCGGCCGTGAAGGTGTCTGGGCCATCGCCTCGGAGATGTGCGGCGTCGACGCGATGGTGCCCGACCGTGATCCGGACCTCGACTTTCAACCGATGCGCGAGCATACCGTTATCATTCCTCCTGACAGAAAGGAACTCACCATATGGTCCCAATTCGAACAATTCCCGTTGAGCCAGGCAGCCTGACCTATCCGGACCTGCCCTGGATCATTGAACACCGGGAAGATCGCTGCACTCTGTGCGGTCACTGCACCACGGTCTGCCCGAAAGAATCCATCTATCTGGGCTACCGGCGGCAGCGTATGCCGCAGCTGCAGATCCTGAGCAAGAAGCGCGGCAATGAATACCGAACCTTTACCGGCATCCGCCAGCGTACCGATCCGGCCCATGCCTGCATCGGCTGCGGCATGTGCGCGATGGTCTGTCCGAATGAGGCGATAACCCCGGTGCTCAACACCGTGGAGCGCCGCACCCAGTTCTTTGCCAACCAGAAGGGTGAGGCCTATAAACGCGGCGGCCGGCGCAACGCCTCCGGGGCGACCCTGCTCGACCGGGTCATCTTCGATCGCATCTCGATGCTTACCGACCCGGCGCTCGATGCCGGCCGGCACGAATTTACGGTAACTACCTCGATCGGCCGCATCCTGTCGCCGGAAGATTACCTGGACCGCCGCGTCAACGGCGGCTGGATTCCGCCGACCCGGGAAGTGTTCCCTTTTATCATCGGCTCGATGTCGTTCGGCGCCCTATCGCCTAATATGTGGCTCGGCCTGCTCCAGGGCGTCGCCTACTGCAACGAAGT
>JAZBPM010000414.1:0-2081 GCA_036351615.1 Desulfofustis sp. | reverse complement strand
GGGTGCGCGTCAACGCCGTGGCCAACAATGCCCGTCATTCCAGCGGTGTGGTCCTGGTCGGCGTCGATCCCGAAAAGGAGGCCGCCGTTTCGTTTATCGGGGCGGAGGCGGTCGCCGACGGCCGCTACCTGGCCTCCGGCGATTCACACCATATCGTTATCGGTCGCGCGCTGGCCGACAAGTTTGAAACCCGAATCGGCAACAAGCTGGTCCTGATGTCCCAGGATGCCGACGGCGACATCGCATCGCGGGCCTTTCGGATTTGCGGCATTTATCACGCCGAAATGGAGTCCACCGAGAAGCAGTATGTTTTCGCGACCCTGCCCGCCGTTCAAAAGATGTTGAAGATCGGAGATGATGTGTCGGAAGTTGCGGTTCTGCTCCAGAGCCACGAGGGGGTGGATGACGTCGTCGGGCAACTGAACCGGGCGCTGCCGTCCGATCGCTTGCGGGTGTTGTCCTGGCGTGAGCTGCTGCCGCTGGTAACGGCCGTACTGACCATGTACGACGGCTTTATCCTGTTCTGGTTTGTAACCGTTTTCGTCGCCATGGGTTTCGGCCTGGTCAACACCATCTTGATGGCGGTCTTCGAGCGGATTCGAGAGTTCGGGCTGCTGAGCGCCATCGGAATGAAACCGCGCTGGGTGGTGGCCGAAGTCTTGGCGGAATCTTTTTTTCTATTGGTCATCGGCACCGCGATCGGCAATGCAATAGGGGGGGTGAGTGTTCTGATGCTGTCCCGCAGCGGTATCGACCTGTCGGCATTTGCCGCCGGAATGGAGTTTGTCGGCATGTCGCGCCTGATCTTCCCGGTTCTGCTGTGGAAAGACGTGTTGGTTGCCAATGGGACGGTTCTTGGGCTGGGCTTGCTGGTCAGCCTGTATCCGGCCCTCAAGGCGGCCCGGTTTACGCCGGTGGAGGCCATGGCCCACAATTGACGGTTGAGCCCGTTTGCCCGTTAGGCCGGTTATGCCGGTTGAGCTCCTTATGTTATCCTAAAAATAGTTGCGAAATCCCGCATAGCGGGGGTTGAGCTTTTTATACGATCAGTGAGGTGACGAGAATTGACGACATCAACATCTGCTCAGAACATCGTCGAGTGCAGCGGTGTCAGGAAGGTCTATCATCAGGGGAAAGTCGAGGTCGTCGCCTTGGACGGCATCGAGCTTTCCGTCGAGCGGGGCGGTTTCATGGCCCTGGCCGGTCCATCGGGGTCGGGCAAAACGACCCTGCTCAACTTGATCGGCGGTCTGGACTCGCCCGATGAGGGCTCAGTCAGCCTGGACGGTAACCGTCTGGAAGACTTAACCCCGGCCCGGCTGGCGGATTTGCGATTACACCGGGTCGGATTCGTTTTTCAAGCCTACAACTTGATTCCGGTCCTGTCGGCCTTGGAGAACGTGGAGTTCGGCATGCTGCTGCAGGGCGTAGCGGTCGAAGAACGCCGAAAACGGGCGACCGATATCCTGGACGACGTCGGACTGACGGGGAAGTACCATCGGCGGCCGGCGGAACTTTCCGGCGGGCAGCAGCAACGGGTGGCCGTGGCCCGGGCCATCGTTTCCAATCCGGCGGTCGTTCTGGCCGATGAGCCCACCGCCAATCTGGATTCCAACACCGGCAGAGGCCTGCTTGAATTGATGCGGGAAATGAACGCCAAAAGGCAAGTGACCTTTGTTTTTTCCACCCACGATGAAATGGTCATGGACTACGCCCGCCGACGGGTGCTGCTTCGGGACGGCCGCATCGTGGAGGACCACCGGAAATAGAGCACGGATTTGATAATGGGGCCCATGGCTTCAGACCAAAATTTGTCATGTTTAAAATGAGACTCACCGCAGCTTGACGTGCGACGCCTGTCCCGACCGGCGAAGCCCTGCGAGGCGGGATGCAGTCACGCCCGGAAGGTTCGGGGCGTTGTATATATGAAATCATCCCTAACATATCAAAGCGGTCGATTCGATCCGACCGCCGGCGGTTTTGCGGTAATGACGCGTTGGCTGTCCCCCTGGATTCTGCTGGCCGTGCTCATCGTGCAGTGGATGCTGCCGGTCGCAACACTTTCCGCGGCGGATGATGCT
>JAZBPM010000413.1:0-2977 GCA_036351615.1 Desulfofustis sp. | reverse complement strand
TGATCGGTATCGATACACCGGAGCGGCAGGCGTCACCTCGGGACATGTTCCTTGAAAAACAGGGCATTTCCGAAACCAGGCAACGTGAGATCTATCAAGACGCGAAAATGTTCAACATCAGACTGGTCAAGGGCCGGAGGGTTGCTCTGTCCCTCGACCACCCGCCACGCGATCGGTATGGACGCCTGCTGGCCTACGTTTACCTGCCGGACGGACGGCTCCTTAACCGTATGCTTCTGGAGCAGGGGATGGCCGTCGTCTACCGGAAATTCACCTTCAGGATGAAACAGGATTTTCTCGCCGCCGAACAACGGGCGAAACAGGCCGGGGTCGGCTTGTGGGAGAAGGACAAGATTTAAGGCTTGAATCTGATATTATTCCGGCCTTCCGGCCGTGAGCAGCAGGCGATGGTTCATAAAACCATAGTCACCTTCTTTTTCGTGTGCAGAGAAACCACGCTGCATGGAGATATCAACGAAGCCCGCCTTACCGACCAGAGCCTCAAGAACCTCCGGCAGGAAAAGCCGGATCGCATAAGCCTGATCACGCATCAAGCCCTGCTCTTTACAGATCACAACCTCGCGGGCACGGATATAATCGTCTTCAAGCTGCCTTTGACGGCAGACGACAATCGTGTCGTCGATTTCATGCCAGGCGTTCGGGTTGAACTTCTCCCGCACCACGGCACCATCAGTGACATCGACCAGCAGACGGCCACCGGGTTTCAACACCCGCATGACCTCCTGCATGATGCGCAGATCATCGACGGACTCCGGCATGTAGCCAAGGGAATTACCCAGGATCAGGACATGATCGTAAGCCTGGTCCGGCAAACCGCTGTCGGCGGCATCACCCTGAACAAAATCAACCCGGAGCCCGGCCTTCAGAGCATTCGACCGGCCGTGTTCGAGCAGAACATGTGAATAATCGAGCACCGTGCAATGGCCATAGCCACGCTTTGCCAGTTCGAGGCTGTGGCGACCCTGGCCGCCGCACAGGTCGAGGATGGTGTGGCTCTTCGCCATGGGCAGTAATTTGCAGACCGCGTCAACCTCGCGGCGGGTGATATCATCGTCACACACCGACCGGGCATCGGTCATCAGGTAGACGTCGTCGAACAGCGTCTTCCACCAGTCCGGCTTGACATCGATTTTCATGGCGCCTCCGGGTGGGCACCGAAGCTGAACAGGCCGTCCGAGGCGAAAATTGCTGCCGCTCCCCCCCAGGGCTGGGATCGGGAGATCGTCAGCTCCTCGTCCTCGATGTCGATCATCTCCTTTAAGGCGCCTTCAAGATACATCTTTTCGAGCAGCAGGCAATCGTTCCAGACAGCTTTGGTATATCTACGCAACTGGTCTAGATGGGGCTCGACAATCAGGCGCGGCCGCAAGGCGATCCGGATCGGCCCGAGCAGGTAAGTAAACCGGTGGTCCAGTGCCATCTGCCGCTGCATCTCGAGGACTCCGCGCAATTCATCGGGGTCGACGCTCATCAGGGCATCGTTAATCCGTTTGGCGGCCTCTGCGGTCGTCAGGTTCGATCGCAACAGCGCCAGGGGCTGGACACCGCCACCACTGCCGACGTTGGTCGGTACGCCACCGTAACGCACCAGGAAACCGAACAGGCCGTCCCGTCCGAACAGACAGCGGAAATCGGTCTGGTAGCGGGTCAATGCGACGCCCGCTTGCGGGTCGTAGCTGACGCACTCTTCCGCCCAGAGATGCAGGGGGATCTTCTCCTGGACGATGTACTGCCCCTTCTCCAGAGCCAGCCCGACCGCTTCATCAGCATCCGGATTAACACACCCGACCCGGACACCGAACCCCGAGTAACCACGCTCCGGCTTGAGCACCAGCTCGTGCCAGTTTTTGCGGGTCCATTCGATCAGGTCGTGAATCTGTTCGCCGGCCGGGCCGATCGTCTTACCGGGCAGGAACCGCCGGGTCCATGGCGTACGCTCGACTGATGCGCGGCTGAAACGGTCGTTGCCTTCGGAGGTCAGCACTTCGAACATGCTCTTCACGTTGATCGGCTCAGTGCCGCGCGGATTGACGACTCGCCCTTCACTGACCAGTTGCAGCAGCGGGGCCAGGTTATGCTTGCGATGCAGGTTGAGCAGGATATCCGTATTGAAATCAACGAACGCAATCGAAACCGGTATACCTCTGTAGCAGGCCCGGCCTTCTTTCATTTCCAGTTCATGCGGCGCCATCAGCGCACTGCGGATACCTTCGATTGCGTCAAGCCGTGTGGCCAGGTTGATATTTTCGGTGACATCCTGCAGGGTCTCCTCTTCGGCAATCACAGCCATCAGCCCCGGGTTGCTGCCCGTAAGCCGGCGGTGACCGGCCAAAAGCATCTGCACGAAGCCATCGATCGGATAAAGCAGCGGGTGATCAAAATCGAGGTCGATACCGGTCGGACGTATCTGGTTGACACGCTTCCAGACCGCTTTGCCGATAATCTGGGTGATGCGCTGGTAATCCCAACCACCGGGGCTGCCCAGGTTCCATTCCGAATGATATCCCCAAAACTCCTTCACGATTGACTCCTTTGTGAAAGCGGTAGGCTGCAAGCGGTCGAACTATAGTCACGCTGACATTCAACCGGTTTTTGTTGGTTCACAGTTTAGAGCTTTCCGCTGATTATCTGACCAATCCGTTCGAAACCGATCTCTCCCTGCTCCAGAACGGTGCGGGCAAAAAGACCGATATCGTCACGCCCGTACCTGTCGAGCAGGTCCAGACCCTGCTTCAAACCAAGAGTGTAGCACACCTGGTACCCGGGTCGTAAAAGGTACTTCGGCACAACTGAGCGGGCAACCTCAGGACGGTAACCGACCCGCAGGAGGAGTGCCTGAGCCTGCACGGTCGTCATCCGGCCACTCTGCAGGCCGAGATCGATCAGGCCACGTGCGGCCCGTTCAGCCCGTCGCTTGGCCAGCAGGAACCGATCCCACGGGCCATCAAAATAACCG
>JAZBPM010000412.1:0-3888 GCA_036351615.1 Desulfofustis sp. | reverse complement strand
GATTTTCCCGTTGAAAAACCGTTTTTCGGGCGAACCGTCGTTTTTCACGAACATCACCTGGGCGCCGGGTTTCAGACTGAGTTCCTCTGCCGTTGGAAACACGGAAGGGGGAAAATCCCCCTCCACCGTTGCCCGAAAGCGCCGCTCACGGCCGGGTAAGGCGGCCAGGCGCTGTATGTTGATTTTTCGGGCTCGATGGTTGTGGGTGGTCAAGGTGATGTAGCCTTCCGGCCCCTGACCGGCAAATCCGGGGTCGCAGCGCTTGTTGAGTGCGGTTAGGACGGCCCCGCTAAGTCGTCTGTTTCTCACCTGCTCGAGCAGGTCGATGAAGGCGGCATCACTCTGGCGGTAAATATGCTTCAGCTCGATGCCGACCATTCCTGCATTTTTCAGTGCCCGGCTGCTGAAGAAAAACATGGTCTCGTAGTAGTTCCGCAGAATCTGCCATTCATCTTTTTTAACCACCGGGGCCAGCTGCTGCATGTCGCCGATCATCAGCAGCTGCACGCCCCCGAAAGGCCTTGAATCGGCGCGGAACCGGCGCAGTACCCCATCGACGCCGTCGAGCAGGTCTGCCCGAACCATGCTGATTTCATCGATCACCAGCAGATCGAGGCTGCGGAGGATGTCTATCTTTTGCCTATTGAAGCGGTAGCGGGTTTGCGGGCGGTGTATATTGACGGTATCTTGGTCATCACCGGATTCTGGGGGGATGGGGCCGAAGGGAAGTTGAAAAAACGAGTGGATCGTCACGCCGCCCGCATTGATCGCTGCCACCCCCGTAGGGGCGACGACGATCATGCGCTTGGAAGACCGGTCTTTGAGGGAGTGTAAAAAGGTGGTCTTGCCAGTACCCGCCTTTCCGGTGAGAAAGACATTTGTCCCGGTGTGCTCCACGTACTGATAGGCCAATGTCAGTTCAGGATTTTCCGTCATTTTGACCAAAAATTTTGGGGACGTCTATGCTTTAATAACTTTCTTTCGGGGTCAGCTTCCAGTCATTTTCTTTGCATATTTTTTCGCCGCGTAGCACTGATTTGCTCACTGATGGCTGTGATATTTTCAACAAGACAGCCATTTCAGTCGTCTTCATTCCGAGTTCGCGGCATGCCACGAAACAAAAAAGACTTCGCGCCCGGACAATTGCCGGCCGTTTGCTTTTGGACGATAATTCATCCATTTCGATGCCGGTTTTTTCTTTTACCCACAGGGCGGTTTTCGACAAATCGTATCCTTGCGCCGAAAGGGCATAGCTCCTCTCATATCTTTCCTGTGCTGCTTGCAAAGCCCTTTCAACAAAATCGCCGTCTCCCAGTATGCGCTCGTCGCTTTTCATCCTGATGTCAGTTCTTCTCAGCATCTTTACTGCAGACCACCCACCCAGGCTTCGAATCAGGCCCCACCCGGTCAACTCAGGTTTTCTGCCCTGATCCATGCCCTTTTGAATATAATCTCGATACTTTTTCCTGGCCCCCGATAACGATCCGCCAAACATTTTCAAGACGTACTTATCGTCATGCCACTCATTGTCCTGCTTTCCCATGATGGTGCTGTGTCCACCGTAGGACCATTTATCAAGAGAGTCGAGGTCGGCAACAAGTTTGGCTCGAACAGGATTCAAATGGATGTATCTGACCAATTCCTTAAAATATACCTCTTCCTGGCAAAGGATCGATTTATACCGATTTTGAAAAAGCTTCCCGTGTCGGCGATGCCGAAGGTTGAAGTAGGTTCCGTGGCCGGACAGCAGTCTTTGCATCACATGGGATAATGGTGCATTGCCTGTTTTCAAAAGAAGGTGGACATGATTGGGCATCAGAGCCCAGGCAAAACACGGCGTAACGGTTGCTTCGAGGACTGCGCCAAGTCGGTCCAGGAAATTGTTCCGGTCCTTGTTGTCTCTGAAAATATTCCGTCCCTCGATTCCTCGAAAGATGATGTGATTCAGAGCGCCTGGGGCATCGATTCTGGCTTTTCTCGGCATGATTTTCGATACCACAAAAAAATGAAAATAGAAAGTTATAAAAGAATAGACGTTATATATTGAAATAGCTGGAGAATATACCGCCAAGAGTAGCAAAAAGAAAAGTAATTATCGCCTTGATAAAGAAATAGCCTCCAGGTAGCACATAGGTAGACAAACCTTCAACCCCAAGCGCTACAAGGAGGCTATCATGAGTGAAGACAACGCTACCAAGTACCGAGAGTTCTGTCAATTCCGGCGCCAGATCCGGGGATCATCAGAGCATTTGATTGTCGGCATCGATGTGGCCAAAACCCCGCACCACGCTTTTTTAGGTACGGCAAGGGGTCAATCCCTTCTCCGTAAACTGCTCTTTGAAAATAGCCGGGCCGGCTTCGAGAAGCTGATGGAGCGAGTCAGTCAGGCCCAGACAGGCCACGGGCTTTTCAAAGTTGTCTTTGCACTGGAGCCCACCGGCAACTACCACAAGCCGCTGGCGCGCTGGCTCCAGGATCAGGAGAAGCTTTTGGTGCTGGTCTCCAACCACGCCATCTCCGAAAACCGGGAGACGCTGGACGGTCGGTGGGACAAAAACGACACCAAGGACAGCGCCAACATCGCCGATCTGGTCTCGCAGGGAAAATGCCTGTTTTTCGAAGAGCCGGACGAAGACCTTGTCGAACTGCGCACTCTTCTTTCGGTGCGCAAGCGGCTCAAAAAGCAGGCTCACTCAATCCGGATGCAGATCCGAAACGGGCTTGTGGCCAAACACTTTCCGGAATTGGATCGGCACTGGGGAACTTGCATGACGGAGAACCTGGCCATTGTGCGCTGGTGCCTGGATCCGCGCATGATCGCTTCGTTGTCCTTTGATGTCTTCGTGCAGCGGGTCACCAGCAAGGACCGAGGGCTGCGACAGGTAAAACGCCTGCGCACGATCCATGAGCTGGCGGCGAACTCGATCGGCTTGCCTGTGGATGCTGCTTCGCTGTTTGAGGCTCAAACACTTGTGGAGCACTTCCATGGTCTGCATCTAAAGATCCAAGAGACAGAAACGAAAATAAAGACCGTCAGCAAACGATTCAAGGCGTATCGCCGCTTGCTGACGATCCCCGGCTTCGGTCCTTATGTCAGCTCCCAGGTATTGGCCAGAATCGGCGAGCCGAACCGGTTCGCCGGCCGGCGGCAGGTGATCCGGCTTGCCGGCTTCGATCTGAACGCGAAGCGAAGCGGAAAACGCAGCCTGTCAGCGGTTCCGGTGATCTCCAAACGAGGCAATTCTGATCTACGTTATGCGCTGTTCCAGGCCGCTACGATAGCCAGCTACCATCATGCCGCCTTTAGAGAGCTGTTCACCCGTTACCAAGAGGGTCGCCAAAAGGAGCGCGGCATAAAAACGAAAATGCGGGTGAAACTGGCAGCCAAGATGCTGGTGATCGCCTGGACGCTGATGAGAACCGATACCGATTTTGATCCGAACAAACTTGGCGTCTGACGAAGAGGCCAGCGAAACAAGCAGTATCGGCGAGAGAGCCCGATAATAGACGTAGGGGCGAAACAACTCCGGGCGGGACAATACCGGGCCTCTCTCTGAACTCTGAGCCTGGATAAGGAATGCTGGAGACCGACGAATCGTCATCTGCCGGATCTCGGATAAACGTAACGCTGAGGCTGTGGGTTCGCCGAAAAAGAGAGTGACTCGCCGAAACTAGTAAAACCAGAGGAGAAGTATGCACTCCGTTCCAAAACAACTACAAGTTAATGATATTATTTAGTTTATATAACACTTGACACGGGGGCTATAGAATGTCCCCTATGCTTCCCCCGCTGTAGGACCATTTATCCAGCGATTTGAGATTGGAGACCAGCTTTGCACGCAGAGGGTTCAGATGAATGTAGCGTACAAGCTCAAGCAGGTAGGTATC
>JAZBPM010000411.1:0-2247 GCA_036351615.1 Desulfofustis sp. | reverse complement strand
GAACGCACCTGTCGTTGTCATCAGGTGTGCTTTCCCCTTGCCCTGGCCGCGTGCCTGTGATACACGGGAAGATGAGTACTGCGATGTGTCAATGTTCCAAGGTAGTTACCTGGTCATCTTGAAAACGGCTCGCTGCCTGACAATCTTGTTGCCATGGTCCTCGATCTGATCAAAAATATCGCCCTGCTTGTCACCCTGGCAGTCGGGCTGCGGTTTCTCGGTTACCGTTTCGAGCAGCGCCGTGTCGTTTTCCTGGTCATGGCCGGCAGTCTCTTCGGCCTGGTCGGCGTTGTCGGCATGATGACACCGCTGCAGTTTGCGCCCGGTATCATCTATGACGGCCGATCAATCGTGCTGAGTCTGGCCGGGTTGTTCGGCGGTCCGGTGGTGGCGGCGATAGCGGCTCCGATCTGCGCGGTGTATCGCTTCTATCTCGGCGGGCCCGGAGCGATCCCCGGTGTCGCGGTGATCGTGGAAGCGGCAGCCCTGGGCGTCGCCCTCTTCTATCTGCGCCGGCGCGATGAACGCTGGGTCAGCCCGCTGTCCCTGCTGCTCTTCGGTGTCGTGGTGCATGCGGTGATGCTTGGTCTGCAGCTGCTCATCCCCGGGGTGGGACCGGAGATCGTCAGGCGGATCGGACCGAGCGTCATGATCTTTTTTCCACTCGCCTTTTTGCTGATCGCCCAGATTTTTCTCGAAGTCGAGCGGCGGCGGCAGGCCGAGAAACGCCTCAGGGAGAGCGAAGCGTATTATCGCAGCCTGTTTGAGCATAACCAGGCGCCGATGCTCATCATCGATCCCGACTCGCTGACCATCGTCGACGCCAACCCGGCCGCCGTCGATTTCTACGGCTGGCCGCGGGAACAGCTGTGCGGAATGGTGGTTGCTCATATCGACACCCTCTCCGAGGATCAAATCAAGACCGTCATTGACGCAGCCAGGCAGGACCAGCGATACCACGCAATGCTGCAGCACAGACTGGCCGACGGTTCGCTCCGTGATATCGATCTGTATAGCGGCCCGATCCGCGTCGGCGGGCGTGACCTGCTCTATGCCTTGATCTACGATATCTCCGAGCGCACCCGGGCCGAAGAGCAGGTACGGCAGCGTGAGGCCTATCTTCGGGCGCTGATCCAGGCCTCACCGATGGCGGTTATCGGGTTGAGCACAGAGGGTACGGTTTTGTCCTGGAACAGCGGTGCCGAGACCGTGTTCGGCTGGCGGGAAGACGAGGTAGTCGGTAAATTTGTACCCTTTGTCGTGCCGGGTCAGGAAGACGAATTTGCTGAATTGCGGCGCCGGGTGCTTGCCGGCGAGACCGTCTCCCGGCTGGAAGCGTCGCATCGTCGTAAAGACGGCTCACCGGCCGAGGTAAGCTTGTCCGCGGCTCCGGTTGTCGGTGGAGACGGCAGCATTGTCTCTATCGTCGGACTCATTGAGGATATCTCCCAACGCAAGCAGGCCGAGCGGGAGCACGAACTGCTCGAGCGACAATTGCTACAGGCTCGGAAGATGGAGGCAATCGGCCAGTTGGCCGGGGGCGTTGCCCACGATTTCAACAACCTGTTACAGGTCATCAGCGGCCACGGCGAGATGATGACCGAGAAACTGGGGCCGGGCACCGGCCTGCAGGAAGATTTGGCGCAGATGATGACCGCCGCGGAACGGGCGGCGACATTGGTTCGTCAGTTGCTCGCGTTCAGCCGGCGTCAGGTCCTCGACATGAAGGATGTCGATGTCAATGTCGTTCTCACCGATTGTATGAATATGCTGCGTCGTCTGATCGGCGAGCACATCTCACTCAGTTTGCTCAACGGGCACCGGCTGGCGACGGTTCGGGCCGATGTCAACCAGCTCGAACAGATCGTCATCAATCTCTGCATCAATGCCCGCGATGCCATGCCCGAAGGCGGGTTGATCACCATCGAGACCGAGAATGTGAGGATCGACGAATCATTTCGGGGCAACCACCCCTGGGCCCGGCCCGGTCGCTACGTGCTGTTGAGCGTCACCGATACCGGCTGCGGCATGGATGACGAGACGCGAACCAGGGTCTTTGAGCCGTTTTTCACTACCAAAGCCATGGGGCATGGGACCGGACTTGGTCTGGCTACCGTCTACGGCCTGGTGAAACAGCACGAAGGCATGATCCATGTCTACAGTGAAGTCGGCAAAGGAACGACCTTCAAAATCTATCTGCCGGCTGTCGAGCGCGCCGCGATCCAGGTTGGCGACAAGATCGAAGGG
>JAZBPM010000410.1:0-2292 GCA_036351615.1 Desulfofustis sp. | reverse complement strand
CTCCTTTACATCGACCGGTCCGGCCCAGCCCTCGATCGTCTTTGTCTGGGTCTGCAGGTCCTTGGTCGCCTCGTAGGTCAGCAACCGGGATACTTCTGAAGCGAGATCCCGAAAGTCCTTGGTCGTGATGTCTTTAACCCGCATCAAGCCGAGTTTATGGTTGATCAGCGGATGATCGGCAATATGAACACTCATGGGATGCTCCTGGAATTGAGGGATTCTGGTGGAAGAATTTGAAAATCAGCCCAATGACGGGACGTCTCAACGGAAGCATGAAGCTCTGCAATTTCATATAACCCCCCATGACGGGGCGTCACAACGAACAATGAAAATCGGCTCCTGGTCGGAAGGGCCGGCCGGTCCTGCCTCCGGCTGCTGCGCTGCGGCCTGATCGGCTGGCCTCCGAGGCCGGCAGACAGGCCATCCATGGCCTGGCCGCCGGCTGCGGACGTCCTGTCCGCAGCCCTTCGGGCCTTATTCTCCGGCCCGCCGAGCCTTCGCGATGCAGCCTCCGGCAGAATCGGCCGGCCCGGGGAGTTCAGCCTTTGGAACTGATTTTCATATAAAAAAAATAAGGCGGGAACGGCGACGGATATCCGGTGACAGGGCTGGTTGGCTGGCATCATGGGAGTCGGATTTCCGCGATTGAGAGAGTGAGGGAAATCATGCACCGCTCTTGTTTATAGAAAATAGACTGAAAAATGCAAGCCATTTGGCCGCCGGTAGCCACGGGCTCACCCGCTGAGCCGGCGGGCCCGGCGTCGCGCCATCGGCAACAATTGCACGATCATGATGCCAAAAAAGATCAGCGCCGCCCCCGAGAATTCCGCCGCCCCGAGCCGTTCGGCGAGAAAGAGCACGCCGGCCAGCGCAGCGAAGACCGTTTCCGAACTGAGGATAATCGCCGCATCGGCCTCGTGGGTAAAGCGCTGACCGACAACCTGCAGGGTAAACCCGACACCGGTCGACAACAAGCCGGCGTAGAGAATGCCGAACAGGCCGTTGTGAAAAAATATCAGCTCCGGTTGTTCGACCGGCAGACCAATGGCCAGTCCGAACAGGCCGCAGACGAAGAACTGACCGCAGGCCACCACCAGCGGCGCCCGGGTACGTACGGCCATGGTGCCGACGATGATGACATGAAAGGCCCAGAAGAGGCTGGAGGCTATCACCCAGAAATCGCCGAGGCGCAGATCGAGTCCCTGGGCGCCGCTCATGATATAGGTACCGACCAGGCAGCAGGCCGAACCGGGCCAGACCGACCAGTGTACCTTTCGCCGCAACAGAAAAAAAGAAATGATCGGGACCAGCGGCACATACAGGGCCGTCAGAAAGCCGGCATTGGTGACCGTGGTGTGAAAAATACCGTATTGCTGAAGCGCCGCACCGGTGAACAGAATGACGCCGGTGAGGATAATGCCGAACCAGTCGAGTCGACCGAACGGTCGCTCCCCACCGTGGACCCTTCTAAATTGCCGGATCGCCAACGGCAGGATAAAAACACCGCCGACCAGCATCCTCGTGCCGGTAAAGGTGATGGCCTGCAGACCGCCGGTACCGACCTGCTGCACTACAAAGGTTGTGCCCCAAATGATCGCGGTCAGCAGCAGCAGGGAGTTGGCCTGCAATCTGGACATCAACGGCCGTCCTGCCCGGTGAGAATCGCCTCGATATCTTCGGCGAACCGATCAACCATGGCAATGTCTGTATCCCAGGAACACATGAACCGCGCTCCTCCGGCCTCGGGAAAGATATAAAAGCGCCAGCCCCGTTCTTTCAAGGCATGCAGATGGTGATTGGCCATGCGGACAAACAGGGTATTGGCCTGCCGAGGAAAAAGGATGGTCGCACCCGGCAGCGCCTGCAGCCGTGCCTCGAGGCGCGCCGCACAATCATTGGCGTGACGGGCGTAAGTCAGCCAGCTGCCGTCATCGAGCATGGCTATCCAGGGAGCGGCGAGAAAACGCATCTTCGAGGCCAGTTGTCCGGCCTGCTTGCAGCGCCGGGCAAAGCCATCGGCCAGACGTCGATCGAAAAAGATCACTGCGTCACCGACCGCCATACCATTCTTGGTGCCGCCGAAGCAGAGGACATCGACACCGCAGTCCACGGTCAGCTCGCGCGGCGAACATCCAAGCGCCGCAACCGCGTTGGCCAGCCGGGCGCCGTCAAGATGCACGGACAAGCCATGGTGCCGGGCACAGGCAGTCAGCTCGCGCAGCTCATCGGGGTGATAGATCGTACCGGCTTCAGTGGCCTGGGTCAGGCTGAGTACGCGAACCCGGGGGAAAT
>JAZBPM010000409.1:0-2777 GCA_036351615.1 Desulfofustis sp. | reverse complement strand
CGGCGCCGCTTCGCAGGTTGAAACGGGAGCCTCGATACAGGTGCTGGATTTCCGCCATGCCATTGTCGGAGTCGTTGCTGATATCGACGCTCATCCCGAATTCTTCGATACCGGCGGCGCTGCCCTCGGTGGAACTGATTACGGCGGTACCGAGCAGCGTGGAGTTGGCAGCGAGGTCGTGGCGGGCGCCGATTCGCAAACTGGTGATGTCGTCGTCCTGGTTGAGTCTCGGCTGAAAATCCTGCGGATCGAAGCGGAGTGCCAGGTCGCCGAAGGATTTTTCCCGGAAACGCAGTTCTGCCATGACGCTGGTATCCGGAGACAGCATCGTCTGAAGGAAGGCGTTGTAGAGGGAAGTGGCTTGCTCATTGTTCTGCCGGAAACCGTCACTGGTGTAATAAAACTGACCGAGACTGTAGGACCAGCGATTCCAGATCGCCGCATGGGTCAATTCATCGCCGTAACTATCGTTGCTGCCGGCCACGCCGCTGGCCTGAAGGGTGAGGCGGTTTCTTAAAAAGAGCGGGTTGAACTCGTGCAGGGTGGCGGCAGCAGGCCCGGCGCCGTCGAGAATGGCCAGGTTGCTCTCCGCCAGTTGCGGTTGCACCGGGGTCAGGTTGAGCGGCTGCAGCAGCTGCGACTGCAATAATTCGCTGACCCGGGCGATTTCATGGCGCGGCAGAGCGTGATAGCTGTCGGCGAGGAAGCGATGCGCCGAATGGTTGGCAGGATTGGCGGCCAGTGACTGCCACCCTTGGCTCAGAGCCAGTTGTTCAAAACCGAGATCCTGGTAGATTCGGCCCAGGCTGGCGCTGCGGGCGGCCAGGTCGTCGTCGAGCAGGAGACGGGAGCGATAGACGGCCCGCCGGTCGTTGCGCTCGATCGATTGCTGCAGGTCGTGGAGTGCTTCGATCGGCCGGTTGATGCTCTGTTTGCGGATGGCATCGTAAAACCACGGTGTCGGATCGGCCGGATCCAGTTCACGGGCGACGAGGTATTGCCGCCGGGCGTTGCCGTCGCGTCGCTCTTCATAATAGGCCTTGCCGAGGTAGCTGCGGATCAGCGAGTTGCCGGGATCCAGGGCTGCGGCAAGCTCGATGGCAGCCCGACCCTCGGCGACAGAGCCGCTTCGGATCCGTGTCAGGCCGAAACCAAGGCGAGCCAGCGGCAATAACTGGTCGCGATCGATCGCTTCGTTGAAGGCTTGCTGAGCCTGCTCGATTTCGACCCGGGCCAGGTGGGCAAAACCGAGGACCACCCGGGCCAGGCCGTTCTCCGGGGCCAATTGTACCGCCTCATGCGCGGTGGCGACGGCATCATCGCGCGCCCCCACGGCAAGCTGGAGTTCGGCCAGTCGGGCCAGCACCAGCGGATTGTCCGGGATGGCGGCCTGCGTCTCCGTCAGTATGGCGAGGGCTCCGTCGATGTCGAAGGCGGCCTGTCTGGCATAGGAGAGGGCCAGGCCGGCGGCGACCGTACGCGGCGCGGCGTCCCAGGCGCGGCGTGCCAGGCTTGCCGCTTCCTGGCGATTGTTCTGCGTCAGTTCGATGATCGCCAGCAGGGCCAGTGCCCGGCTGTTGTCAGGGTGGTTTGCAAGAAGTGTGGTGCAGGCGTCGCGGGCCGCACCTGCCCTGCCGGCGGCCAGGTCGGCAGCCGCCTGCCGCAGCAAGGCCGATTCGTCGTCATCCGTCGAGCGGACTGAGTCGGTCAGGATCGCCGGATAGTAGAGGGTCCATTGTACCGCATCGCGCGGCCGGAGGACGATGTCATAGACCGGGGCCGAGCCTTGCCGGGCGAGCACCGTTTGACCGGTGGCGACGTCCAGGCGGCCATGGTGGTTCGCGGCGATAACGAGGCCGGCAAACACGGTGATCCGGCTTTGCCGGTCATCGGCGGTGACCAGGAATTCAGTGCCTTCCACGGTGCCGTTGACATACGGGGTGGCGACCTGCAGCGCGCGGGGGCGGTGACTGAAAATGTGGAGGGCACCGCGCAGCAGATTGAGCAGGAAGCGTCCCTGTTCAGGGGCGCCGAAGGTAACGGTGGAGTGCTGATCGAGACGCAGCACCGTCTCGTTCTCCAGCACGACCGCCGCCCGGCCTCCGCGGCCGATGTGCAACAGATCACCGGGACAGAATGTTTCGTCTCTGGTGGCGGTCTTCCAGGCCGTCTCTCCGGACCGGCGGACCTCCGCCTGACCCTGGAGGGCAGCCAGCCGGCCGACCGGGTCGGTGCAGCGCGCTGCTGCGGTGATGGATATAAAAAGCAGGCAAGCAAAGACAATGGCCGCAATTCCCCGGATCAAAATCATGGATTCCCCCTCCGTTGAGCTATTTCCGGTCGTGCTTTGTCTTCTTGTCGTGATTCGTCGTGCCGGTTTCTCCGGTGGTTGAAGTTAGGCGAAATTCCGCGACGTGCCGGCAGCAGAAGCAGCCGCGGCGCTCAGCCTGTCTGTCAAATGGATTATATCATGAGTAATGGCTACTTAAATTGTTAGGTGTTTGCAAGTTTTTTTTCTGGAGGCGGCAGAAATAAAATACTTTGACAGGATCGAAAACCGTTTCGTTCTTTTGTTCCAACCTGGCCGCAGACGGTGCGGTTTTTTGTATGAAAATCATTTCCCCGGGCTGGCCGGTCCTGCCGGAGGTTGCATCGCGAAGGCCCGGCGGGCCGGAGAATCAGGCCCGAAGGGCTGCGGACAGGACGTCCGCAGCCGGCGGCCAGGCCATGGATGGCCTGTCTGCCGGCCTCGGAGGCCAGCCGATCAGGCCGCAGCG